>CAMLLF010000421.1 GCA_946480705.1 uncultured Lysobacteraceae bacterium
CCGCTCCGGCGCTGGACATTTCCGTCCTCACCGAGGCGGAAGTTGATGCCCGCACTGCCCGAGAACGAGTTCGCTTCGCTGTGACGCACGGTCGGCACGTTGGTCGACTTGAACTCGAGATTGCTGACGTAGGTGTTCTGCCAGACCAGGCCGAAGTTGCCCCAGTCGGTCGGCAGCTTGTACGACAGATCGAAGTCGAAGCCTTCGGTTTCGACGTAGCCGGCGTTGCGCTGACCGAAGGTCATCGTGTTGACGATGCCCAGCACCGGGTCACGCGTGAAGCCGACGCAGCGTGCCGCGTTGCCGTCGACGTAGCAGTCGTTGAGCTTGGTCGTCGGGTCGTCTGCGACGATGGTCTGATCGATGCGGATCTTCCACCAGTCGAGGCTCATGTTGAGCCCTTCGGAGAAGGTCGGGCTCCACACCAGGCCCAGCGTGTTCGAACGCGACTCTTCCGGTACGAGCAGCGGGTTCGAGCCGGAGACGAACGCAACCGGCGACTGCGCGTTTGCGACGGTCGTGGGTACGAAGCCCTGCTGCAGCTGGCGATAGGTGTCCGCGTTCTGGATGTCCTGGGCGCAGCGCGCACGGACCGCCGGATTCGTACGCGAGGCGCCGTACACCGTATCGCAGGGATCGGTATAGAACGGGAACGTCTGCGAGCCGCCGCCGTACAGGTCGGCGATCGTCGGCGCGCGGAAGCCGTCGGCGCGCGTGCCGCGGAACATCAGCTGGTCGATCGGTTTCCAGGTGAAGCCGATCTTGTTGTTCGTCGTGCTGCCGAAGGTGTCGTAATCGGAGCGGCGCGAAGCAAGGCTGAGACTCAGGTCCTTGGCAAAGGCGACGTCACGAAGGATCGGCACGAACAGTTCGGCGTAGAGCTCGTCGACCTTGTAGCTGCCGCTGGTCGGACCGGCCGCGAGGTTGGTCGAGGAACCCGTCTGGGCGAGCGCATCGGGGATGAACTCGCCGTATTCCGCGCGGTGCTCGGCACCGGCGGCGAACGAGAGGTCGCCGGCCGGCAGCGTCACGATGGGACCGGTGATGTTGGCCGAGTAGATCTTGGTCTCGGTCATGCCGGTGCTGTGCTCTTCCTGGAACAGGTAGTTCTGCAGCTCCGGGTTGTTGGTCAGGCCGCCGTCGCCGGCACGCCCGAACGGCAGGAACGGATTCCACGGCACGCAGGCCGAGAACGGAATCGGGTTGGCTGCCGTGCCGCACTGCACGCGGCCGGCGGAATTGAGGAACGACGGCCCGACGGCCTGCGTCACGCGCGTGAGATTGAGGTTGCCGTAGGCGGACTGGTTCAGCTTGTTCTGGGTGTAGAGGTAGCTCACGTCCCAGTCGAAGGTGCGGTCGGCCAGTTCGAACGAGCCCTCGAGACCGAGCGTCGAACGGAACGTCTGCAGGCTGCTGCCGGAGACGCGCGGAATTTCCCAGGTACGGCGCTGGAAGTTCGTAGACGTCGGCGTGGCGAAGCCGTGATGGCTGCCGATCGGGTTGAAGTAGCTGTCGCGCGACATCGTCGTACCGGGGAACGCCGCACTCTGGAACGGATAGCCGGCGACCGTGCGCGTGGCGTCGCGGTCGCTGTACATCACGTCACCCTTGAACCGGATCCAGTCGGCGATCTGGTAGTCGCCGGAGACGAACAGGTTCTTGGTCTCGATCGGCGTGCGCAGATCGGTCTGGGTGTTGGTGTTGCTGACGTCGCCGTCCGGTGCCGTGCCGTTGGTCGGATGGTAGTCCGCGATGTTGTACGGGTTGCCGCCGCGATTCAGCACGACGTTGCCGCCGTTGGCCGCGCTGCGCACGAGCACGCCCCACTGGCTGACCGTGGTCCAGCCGAGGAACGGATGGAACTGGCCGCGCGGGTAGCGCGAGAACTCGCGATCTCTGCCGTTCACGACTTTTTCGTCGCTGTATTCGGCCACCGCGATCAGCGAGCCCTTGTCGCCCTTATAGCCCAGAGAGGCGTCCCAGCGCTGGATGTCGCCGTCGCCTTCGCTGTACTGGCCCCAGTACGCGTTGGCTTCCATGCCTTCGTAATTGGTGCGCGTGATGAAGTTGATCACGCCGCCGATCGCGTCGGAACCGTAGACCGAGGACGCGCCGTCCTTGAGGATTTCGACCGACTGGATGATCGCAGTCGGGATCGTGCTGACGTCCTGCAGGCCGTTGGTGTTGATGCCCAGGCGCTTGCCGTTCACGAGAACCAGCGTTCGCTGCGGACCGAGGTTGCGCAGATCGATGAACGAGCCGCCCGGCGATTCGCCGGCGGTCAGCGGTTCGGCGCGGCTGATCGCGGGCGAACCGGTGGAGGACACGTTCTGCAGAATATCGGCAACCGACTGGAAGCCCTGGCGCTGAATCTCGGCACGGTCGATGACGAGGACGGGCTGGGCGGTTTCGAGGTCGACCTTGCGGATGCGCGAACCGGTGACTTCGATGCGTTCGAGCTGGGCGGCTTCGTCATCGGGCGCAGGCTGCTGGGCGAAAGCCAGCGACGGTGCGAAACCGACGACGCCGGCGCTACCGGCAAACAGGGCGTAGCGCACAGCCCAGGACAACACATTGTGGCGACGTGACATTTATATACTCCTACTCGAAGGTGTTTCTTGCGGCGGATCGACGATCCGGACCGCTCCCCAATGCACCGATGGCGCAAGCCGCACGGCGCTGCGCCAATCGAGTGGTACGGAACGTCTGCCGCTGACGCGGCCCCGTACCGCGGCAATTCGCCAATGGAATCGTACGAAGACAGACGTACTCAACAGCGATACGTGCCCGTTGGCAGACGCATATGCCCTTGACAGCGCTCGCATCACGCGAGGCTGCGTCAGTACAGTCAGAATTTCCCCGGTTCCGCCGCGAACCCCTTGCTGCGTACCTACGCTACGTTACGTATGTTCGTGTGCGTATGCGCAGGTTGTGCGTATTTACGTGAGGCGGGTAATTTTTGCAATGCGGCGGCGCAGCATGCCGCGCCAGAAAAATCGCGTTAACCGGTTACTTGGCCGGAAACCGGCAGGAATGGCGCGCTGAGCGCACCGGGAGCAACGCGATCGCGCAGTTTCGGCAACGCAAAAACGAACGACGCCGGCACAGTGCCGGCGTCGTCATGAACGTGTTGCCCGTGCTGCGCGTTCAGCGCCGCAGCGGCGCGAAGCTGTCGATGCCGCCTTCGTAGCCGCCCGCCACGCCCTTGGTCGCGATCGCAACGGCGTTGTGCGGATGCAGGCTTTCGAAATGCGAGGCACGGACCCAGAAGTCCACAATGCGTTCGTCGCCGGCCAGCGCCTGCTGCACGCGGCGTGCGGCATCCTCGCAGAACATGAGGTTCTCGCCGTTGAGCTTCGCGAACGCCTGTTCGTCGACGCGCTTCACCGCGGTCTGCACCGGCGTCTTCAACGCGTTCTCCACGCGATCGATGAGCTCGACGATCGGCAGCTCGAAGCCGGTGCCGAGCTTGACCCGGATCTCGGCCGAGCTGCGCTGGCTGTGCGGAGTCGCGCAGATGCCCTGCTCGCTGCCGAGCCAGGACATCACCTGGTCGTAGTCGAGCGGCCGGCCGCGTGCGAAGTCCTCACCGAAGCGTTCCTGGATCAACTGTCGCGCCAGCGCCGCGGAACAGGGACAGGTGCTGGAATAGACGACTTCGCAGCCGAGCTCCAGGCTGAAATGACCCCGGTCCATGAGTGCCGTCAGGACGATCGGATACGACTTCCAGCCGCTGTTGTCGCTGACCAGGGCCGGACGCCGAATCAGGTAGTCGAACGCGACGCGGATCAGCGCGCGATCCGACAGCTCGGAGTGGGAGTCGAGAAAGTCCTTGAGCAGGCGGCGCAGCGAGCACGGCGTCAGCGGCTCGTTCGACAGCGACTTGTCGACATGCAGATAAAGCCGCGACATATGGATGCCGCGAACGTCGGGTCGCGCGAGGTTCACATACGCAGTGACGCGTGCGCCGGAGTGGACGGTCCTGCCGTCACCTGCGGCAACGCAGACCGGAACTTCGATCTCGCCCATGCCGACCCAGTCGAGCGCTCCGGCCAGGTGCGGCTGGGCTTCGTTGGCCACATCGGGCATGGAACGCACGGTGTTTTCACTGCTACGCATCGGAAATCCTTGAAACGGCGGCGGGTCCGGGCGCCGGTGCGCGACGGGCCGCTGTCGCGGCCGTGACACAGATAAGGCCGGTTCGCCGGGGGTCAATAGCTTACCGCGGCCTTCAGGGCCCGCGCCGCTGAGCGGTCCAGGCCAGCCAGACCGTATTCCACGGTGCGCGGTCGAGACGCCCCCAAAGCTGTGCGAACGCGTCGCCCCGCCCCAGCGGCCGCGAACGCCATTGCTCGCAGCGCCGGCGTACGCGGGCCATCCAGCCGCCAACGCCGTCGATGGCTGGCTGCATCCCGGCGAGCATCGCGGCGATGTCGGCCAGTTGCGCGCGCGCGACCGCGTCACGAGCCGCGCCCGGTGCAGCCAGTTCTGCGCGAGTCAGCTGATGGCGTGCGAGCTGATGCATCGGAATCGCCGACACGGACACTTCTTCGGTCAGCGGCACGCGTGCGAGTTC
>CAMLLF010000422.1 GCA_946480705.1 uncultured Lysobacteraceae bacterium
TGTACAACGAGAACGTCGCGATCGGCGACCTCGACGGCAACGGCGTGAACGAGATCTACGCGCCGACCGACACGCACTACATCACCGCACTCGCGCCCAATGGCGACCAGCGCCGCGCGAGCACGATCTATGGTCTGTCGAATGGTCAGGCCAAGGTCTGGGCGCAGGTCGGCGTGCATGTCGACCAAGCGGCCGACCTGCAGGGCTTCGCGAACTGCGGTGTGCAGCATCGTCCCAATTTTGCCAATGCGGCGCCGGCGATCGGCGACCTGGACGGCGACGGCACGTTCGAGCTCGTGGCCCCGGGCGATGTATACAACTGCGCCGTCGGCGACCCCGACGGCGATCTCTACTACCTGCCGTGGATCCTGCGCCACGACCGCACGCGCTGGGCCGGTTCGGGTTTCGACTGGACCGTGCTGCCGCCGCAGGGTGCGAGCGGCGCCGCGCTGACGCAGGACTTCGGCGTGATCGAAAGCTCGGTCAGCAATGCCGTGCTCGCCGACCTCGACAACGACGGCCGCAAGGAAATCCTGTTCGCGAGCTACGACGGCAAGCTGCACGCGTGGTGGCTCGACAAGACCGAAAAGCACAGTTGGCCCTACGTCGTGCCCGGCAGCGGCTTTCGTTTCGCCGCCGAACCCGTCGTCGCCGATCTCGACAACGACGGCTGTGCCGAAGTGCTGTTCACCTCGTATCCGGAAAAGCGCGACAACTTCGTCGGCCGGCTGCACGTGCTGAACTGCCGCGGCGAAAACCTGCACATGCTCGATCTGCCGGCGCCGCGCGGCGAGGACTGGAACGGCGGGCTCGGCGCACCGACGCTCGCCAATCTCGACGCCGACGCCGATCTCGAACTCGCCGCCGGGACGGCGCAGAGCGGCCTCGTGGCCTGGGACCTGCCGGGCAGTGCGAATGCGCGCGTGCTCTGGTCGACGGGGCGCGGCAGTCCGCTGCGCAGCGGCCAGGCGCTGCGTGCGGATCGGATCTTCGAAAACGGTTTCGACTGAGACGCCGTCGGCGTCGGAGCCTAGGCGTCGTAGCGGATCGAGCGGATTTCGAGGCGCAGGTCGCCGGCCGGCCGCCGCCACAGCACTTCGTCGCCGACCTTCGCGCCGATGACGGCTTTCGCGAGCGGCGACAGCCAGCTCACGCTGCCATGCTCGGCGTCGGCTTCGTCTTCGCCGACGATGCGATAGCGCGCTTCGCCGCCGTGTTCATCGACGACCTCGACCGACGCGCCGAAGGCGACGCGGTCGTGCGGCTGATGCGCGGGATCGACGACGTTCGCGCTCGCGATGCGTGCTTCCAGCCAGCGCTGCTCGCGCGCAATCGTCTGCAGCGCGGCGTCGTCGCGCAGCGTTTCGGGCTGCTTCGCGGCGTCGCGCAATTCGGCCAGGCGCTGCTGCTGGCGTGCCAGCCCGGCGGGCGTGGTCCAGTTCGGATGCTCGCTGACAGGAATGTCCGGCAGCGGCTCGATGCGGTCGGATTCTTTCACGAAGGCGCGGCTCATGGAGCCGAGGTTGGCCCCCGGATCCGCGAATTCAAGCGTGTCCGTCAATCGAGATCGTCGGCGAAGATGCGGTCGGTCACGCCCGCGAGTTCCGCGAGCGCGGCGACGTTCATCTTCACGACATAGCCGCCGAGCGTCGCCGATGTGCCTGCGCTGTTCATGTTCGCGGCGCTGTCGGTGGTGCGGTGGTAATGCGGATACGACGTGCCGCCGCGGTGGATGCTGTGCACCGCGCGCACGCCGCGGTTGAGGTAGGGCTGCTGGTCGGAACAGCACGCGGTCTGCGACTTCACGACCGTGAGACCGGGGACATAATTGGCCGCCGCATCGGCGAAGCGGTCGCGGAACGCGATGTTCGCGGCCAGGTCGCCGCCGGGGCCCGTGCCTTGCGCGGTCGTCACGGTGACGCCGAAGCCGGCCGCGCCGTTGACCCAGCCGATCATGTCCATGTTCGCCATGCCTTCGACCTTCGCGAGATCGCCGCTGGTCTGCAGATCGCCGGCGTGGCCGTTGCTGCCCCAGAGACCCTGCTCCTCGCCGGCATAGCACAGGAAGATCAGCGTCTTTTCCGGCTGCGCCGGCACGAGCGCGCGCGCGGCCTCGATGACGCCGGCGCAGCCCGAGGCGTTGTCGTCGGCGCCGGGCGTCAGCGTCGGCGTCGTGATCGTCTCCTGGCGCGAGTCGTAGTGCGCGCCGACCAGCAGCCATTGATCCGGATGCTTCCAGCCGGTGATCCGGCCGGCGACGTTGTGGCGCACGGCCGGATTGCCGCCGAGTGTCATCGAGAACGCCGGCTCGCTGACCTCGAGGCCCAGCGCCTCGAACTGCGTGCGTATCCACTGGCGCGAC
The DNA here is from genome assembly GCA_946480705.1 of uncultured Lysobacteraceae bacterium. The sequence continues at coordinate 2,363 of CAMLLF010000422.1, forward strand.
AGATACAGTCCCGAGGTCGGGTCGGTGCTGCTGTTGTAGCTCGACCGGTCCCAGGTCGTCAGCTGCGACACGGTGTCGAACCAGCGCTGGCCGTCCACGCGCGCGACGATCGCGTCGATGATCGGATCGACGGCGCGCACGGCGCGCACGGCCTCGCGATCGAGGCGATGCTGGCGCAGCACGACGCTGCCGGGCTTCAGCGCGATCCACTCGGCTGCACCGAGATGTTCCGGGTGCCGGCTCGACAGTGCCTGCTGGCGGGCCGGGTCGGCCGGACGGCGCAGCAGTTCGTAGCTGCCGTCGAGCGGCGTGATGCGCAGGTCTTCGGGTGCGGGACCGTCGCCGCAGCCGCGCGCATGCAGCACGAGGTCTTCGGCGCGCAGTGCACCGAGCGAGCGAGCGGCGCGATGGGCCGGTGACTGTGCCCGCAGGGTCGCCGCGTCGCCGGCCAGCAGCAGCTCGTCGCCGAGTTCGATCCACCAGTCGACACCTTCTGCGGTTTTATACGCTTCCACCTGTGCATGGCTGGCGCTGCGGATGTCGACGAGCAGCGTGTCGGCGGCGGCCGAGGCGGTCGCCGCGGGCGCCGCCAGCAGCAGCGCGAGCAGGGCGTGGGTCGGGCGCATGGATCGTTACTCAGGCAGGGGAGCGGAGCCCGAACCTAGCACGGACGGCGGAGCCCGGTTGAGTACCCATCCGCAGTCGGCCCGACGGGCATCGGCGCCGCAAAGCCGACGGTCTTGCTATGGTGACGGCCTCATCCATCGGAACCCACTCATGTCGAACCATCTGCCTGCGATCGCCGTCGTGTTCACCGTGCTGCTGCTGATCTTCGTGACCTGGCTCGTCGGCCGTGCGCGTGGACGCTATGGCATCAAGGCGCCCGCGACGACCGGCAACGAGCATTTCGAACGCGTGTTCCGTATGCAGATGAACACGGTCGAGAGCACGGTGCTGTTCCTGCCGGCGCTGTGGCTCGGCACGACGTACGGTTCGCCGCTGATCGCCGGCATTGCCGGACTCGTCTGGGTAGCGGCGCGTTTCTGGTATGCGCTCGCCTATTCGCAGGCCGCGAACCGGCGCGGCATGGCGTTCATGCTGGCCTCGGCCGCGGCGGGCGCGGCGTTTGCGGTCGGTTGCTGGGGATTGCTGAGGGTGGTCGCGGGGTTTTGAGAAAGAGAACAATAGGTCGGGTTGAGCCGCCGGCGAAGCCCAACATCGAGGCGAATCAGGAACGCGTGAAGCTTCTTCCTTCGCCCGGCGTCTGCCTCGCGGAACCACCTCGATGTCGGGCCCGGCCTGCGGCTCGACCCGACCTGCGGGGTTCGATGCCTTCACGCCGCAATCGGCAAAAAATCCAAACGTTCAAGCCGCGTACACCGCACTGCAACAATCCGTGCCGAGCATGCCCGCCGCCGTGAGGACCGCGGCGTATCGATGAGCACGGGACACGATCATGGCGGGTACGAGTCGACGCGAATTCCTGCGCCTCGCGGCGCAATCGGCCGGTGCGGCCACGCTGATGGCGGCGCTGCCGCCGGCGATACGCGAAGCGCTCGCGGTGGCGCCGGCGCGGGTGACCGGCACGATCCAGGACGTGCAGCACGTCGTCGTGCTGATGCAGGAAAACCGTTCGTTCGATCACTACTTCGGTGCGCTGCGCGGCGTGCGTGGCTTCGACGATCCGCGCACGATCCGGCTGCCGGGCGGCGCCGACGTCTGGCGCCAGCCGCGCACCGGCGGCGGCGACGTCATGCCGTTCCGCCTCGACACGCAGCTGACCAGCGCGCAGTGCATGGACGACATCGACCACAGCTGGAAAGGAAACCACGCGCGCTGGAAGGCGTTCGATCACTGGGTGCGCGAGAAGGGCGCGATGTGCATGGGCCATTTCACGCGCGCCGACCTGCCGTTCTACTACGCGCTGGCCGATGCGTTCACAGTCTGCGACGCGTGGTTCTGCTCGATCCACGGACCGACCAATCCGAATCGCATGCACCTGTTCACCGGCACCAGCGGGCTCGCCGTGAACCGCCCGGGCAATCACTGCGTCAACAATGTGGACGACGGCAACTGGACCGCCGACATGACGCGCGACAACGCCGCGTTTCCGGCCTACGACTGGACCACCTACGCCGAACGCCTCGAACAGGCCGGCGTGAGCTGGAAGGTCTATCAGGAATACGACAACTACGGC
>CAMLLF010000423.1 GCA_946480705.1 uncultured Lysobacteraceae bacterium
GACGTGCCCGCCTGCGGAAAATCCCCACAGCTGCAGACGGCTGTCGTCGATGTTGTAGGCCGCGCGCAGATCGGCGACCGCGGCGGCGAGAAATGTGTAGTCGTTCGGCGCGGCGCTGGAACCGTCGCGCCATGAGCCGTTCGTGCCGTTGGCAACGGGCGCGGCGACGATGAAGCCGCGCGTGACCGCGACGCTTTCCCAGGCGTTGCGCACGTCCTGCGCATACGCGTCGGCGTTGGCGGGGCTGCCGGCGGTGCCGTGCAGCGCGATGACGATCGGTGTTGCATGCGCCGGGTTGTACGACGGAGGGATGTAGAGGTGGATCTTCTGCGTGCCGCTGCCGAGGCCGGCGATGGACAGCGTGCGCAGCTGCCGTCCGGGCGCGGCACCGCCGCTGCCGAGGCTCGGCGCGGACGGAACGAATTCGCCGTTCTGAAAACCGTGGCGAAAGATGCGGTCGTTGTTGCCGTTGCAGGCCCAGGACGGAAGGCGCACTGTCGTCGCCGCGTTCGCGGCGGAAGTCAGAGCGAACAGGAGCGGCAGCAGCCGGCCGACGATGTTCATGGCAGTTCTCGCGAGTCTGCGCGCAGTATCGGTGCGGCGTCGGTCGGCGGAAAGCGACCCGTTCGCGCTTCTCGCCGTGACGCGGTCAGCGATTGGCGCAGGGACTGCTGTCGCGGTTGCCGCTCAATTGAAGCGCTCGGCATAATCGAGCGACAGCGCCGGCGACAGGCAGGGAAGGCATGGCCAAGGCAAGCGACCTTTACGTCGATGTTCCCGCGGGGCAATACCTGTTTCGCGAAGGCGACGCAGGCTCGGAGATGTACATCGTCGAATCCGGCAGCATCGCGATCCTGCGTGCCGCGCGCGGAACCGAGCCGGTGGCCGTGCTCGAGGCAGGCGACTTTCTCGGCGAGATGGCCGTGCTCGAGGATCAGCCGCGATTCGCATCGGCGCTCGCGCGCAGCGACTGCCGGCTGCTGCGGATCGAACGTGCGGCCTTCGCCGAACTGCTCCGGCAAAATGTGGAAATTGCGGTTCGTATCATGCGCAAGCTAGCGCTGCGGCAGCGCCGCGCTGAGCAGCGCGTCAGCGAACTGCAGCAGGAACTCCAGCGGCTGCGCGAAGCGGGTGCGGCGCCGGCAAAGGCGGGCGCTGCGTCCGTTCCGGCCGAGCCGATGTCACCCGCCGTATCGCCGCCGGCCGCGGCTCCGGCTCCGCCGGCAGCGCGGGTTCCGGTCGAAGCGCCGCCAACGGCAGTTGCGGTACCGACTGGCGGCGGCACGCTGCTGCATGTGGCGAGCGGACAGCGCTTCGCGTTGGATGCCGCGCGCGAGGAATACCTGATCGGTCGGGTCGATCCGGTCACCGGGATCACGCCGGAGATCAATCTGGGGCCGCTCGATACTGCGCGGAGCCTGAGCCGGCGCCACGCCAAGCTGCTGCGCCAGGGCGGCGCGCTGTTCCTGCGCGAGGAGGTCGGCACCGCCAACGGTACATTCGTCAACGGCCAACGTATCGCGACCGGTGCGGCCGTTGCGATCAAGCCCGGCGACCGACTGCGTTTCGGCACTATCGACATAGAATTGGTCGCGTCCTGAGGCGCGTACGGAGAACGTCATGAGCAACGATCGGATCGCGGCACTGGAAGCCATCGATGTCAGCGCCGTCGATGCGCTCAAAGCGCTGAAGGCCGAGCAGGACGTCCTTACCGAGCGGCTGCAGCAGCTCGAGGAAAAGCGCAGTGCCGTTGCCGAGCCGGTCTACCTGCGCGTTCGCGGCGATTACGAGACGCGCAGCCGCGAACTCGAGCAGAAGGCCGCGCCGCTCAAACAGCAGGCGCGCGTGCAGTATCACGAGTTGAGCGCGCTGCTCGATCGCTATACCGGCGATCATGAGTCGATCACGCTCGATCGGCAGGAAATCGAGCTGCGGCATCAGCTCGGCGAATTCGACGATGCCGAGTTCAAGCGTCGCATCGCCGATCTCGAAACCGAGCTTGCCGCGCGCGCGGATGCGCTCAAGCGTGCACAGGATCTGAAAGCGAGCTTTCTCGAAGCGTTTCATTCCGAAGCCGAGCTGCAGCTCGGCGCGCCTGCAGCGCCGGTGGCAGTGCCTCCGGCAACCGTGCCGCCGCCGGTTGCGGCGAGCGCCCCTACCGTACCCGGCGGATTCCGCACGCTGGAAACCGAGCCGGTCAGCGATCAGACCCAGGTCTTTTCGGCGCTGCCGCCGTTGCCGCCGTCACCGCCGCCGACCGCTTCCGCGCCGCCTCCGGCACCAACCTCCGGCGCGGCTCCCGCGAAGCCGGCCCGGCCGCCGAGCGAAACGCAGATGATGCCGGTACTCGATATTCCGCTGCCGACGCGCAACAGCGCGGCGCCCGCGGCCGCATCGGGTGCGACGGTCGTCGTACGCGCGGCGCGCCTCGTGCCGCAGAACCCTGAAGCGGGAAAGAACAGCATCGTGTTGAACCTCAACGCGGTCAGCATCGGTGCCGACGCCGGCAACGACGTGCGCGTCGGCGGGCCCGGCGTCGATGCGAAGCATGCGCAGCTCACGGTCAGCATGGCGGGTTACACCGTCGTCGATCTGGGATCGCCGCATGGCACGCGCGTCAATGCCGAAAAGATTCGCGAGCGGTTGCTGCGCGACCAGGACGTCATCCAGATCGGCGCGGCACGCTGGGTATTTCGCGAGGGCTGAGGCATGGCCATCGAGCTCGCCTGCGGGCAGCAGGGACAGGTCCATATCGTTGCGCTGGGCGGTCGTCTGGACGCCGATGGCGCGGTCGACCTCGAGCTCGGCCTGCAGGAGCTCGAAGCTCAGGGCGGCCAGCATTTCGTCATCGATGCGGCTGGGCTGATCTACGCATCGAGCGCCGGATTGAAGTCGCTCGCCGCGTTCGCTTCGCGCGTGGCGCGAGCGAAAGGCTCGGTTCGTCTTGGCGGCATTCCGCCGGCTCTGCAGGCGGTCTTCAAACAGGGCTTGCCGCAGCAGATTCCGACTTATCCGAATCGCGCGGCGGCGTTGGTCGCACATCCGGCCATCGGTCTCGATCCTGCGCTCGTGCAGGCGGCAACACGGTTGATCGGGGCTGACGTCATCGTTCCTTCGGGCGGTGAGGCCACGGCGCTTGGCGAGGAAGCCGCGCGCCTGCTCGATGCCAAACCGCCGCCGGGTCAACCGGAGGTGCCGAAACCGCCGCGCGCCCCGACGCCGCTGCCGCCGTCGCGCGAGCCTGAACGCGACGCCGAACCCGATCCGGGTGCCGACGAAGGTCTCGGCGGTAAGCTGCGTCGCCTGCTGGGGCCGAAATAGCACGCGCGGCGTGCGTATCCGATCCCGATCTTTCGTTTCTCAAGGAGTCGAGCAATGACGATAGCGCTGTGGTGCATCCTGGTCGCGGCGCTGCTGCCGTTCGCGTATACGATCATCGCGAAAGTGGGTCATGAGGCCGGAGTTCGACGCCTCAACCGACAGCCGCGTGTGTATCAGGCCGAGCTGACCGGCTACAGGGCGCGCGCGCATTGGGCGCATCTGAACGGCATCGAGGCGTTTCCGCCGTTTGCCGCGGCGGTGCTCGTCGCGCAGTTCGTACGGGCGCCGCAGGGTCTGATCGACCTGTTCGCGGTCGCATTCATCGTGCTGCGGCTCGTCTACGGCGCGTTCTACCTCACCGACAAGCCGCCGCTGCGCAGCATCACCTGGTTTCTGGGTCTGGCGTGCGTGATTGGCTTGTTCGTCGTTGCGGCGATAGCCTGATCGCAAAAGAAAAAGACCGGATGACTTGCGTCATCCGGTCCAAAGCGGCGCTACGACTACGGGGAGGGGGAGGGTCGTCGTAGCGCGGCTTGATGCTCTTGCTTGAAGTCTTACTTGGCGACCGCGGCGGTGGCCTTCTTGAACGAATCCACGTTGCTCTTGATGGTTTCGTTCGTCACGGCGAAGTTGGTCTTGGCCAGTTCGCCGAGCGCTTCGCTGGTCTTGACGGTGATGCCGAACACTTCCTGGCTGGTCGCGTAGGCCTTTTCAGCCGATTCCTTGGCCAGCGTGACGCCCTTCGGCCAGATGGCCTTGAGGCCGTCGAAATCGCGGACTTCGAGCGCTTCGGTGACGAACGCGGCGGTCGCGTTGGCGCGGTTCTCGAAAGCCTTCAGCTGCAGGTCGGCGATCTTTTCGAAGTTCTGCAGAGCCAGGCCCTGCACCTTGAACGCGGCTTCGGCAAAGCTCTTGCTGAAAGCCAGCACCTGGTTGTTGTACTGCTCGATCATTGGCTTGCCCTCGTCAGGCGTTTTGGGATGACGGGGCGCACTCTAACCGGGTTTTTGTTGCGGCGCAACAGAAATCTTCAAACTTTCGCGTTCAGTAGGCGTAAAAATTAAAGACCTAACTGATATTGAAGGATTTATTTCGATTTCAAGAAGTTTCCGCGTCGCGTCAATTTGGGGTCAGTCCAGCCGAAAGAGCGGTTCGGAAATCGCGCGGCGCTTTCTCGCCGAGCCAGATCGACAGCAGAACCGTGTTGAACTCGACGCCCGGCATCTGGCC
>CAMLLF010000424.1 GCA_946480705.1 uncultured Lysobacteraceae bacterium
AGCTCCGACGTTTCGGTGATCTCGAACACGAGCTGGCGCGCCGGCACGCCGGACGTGCGGATCGCCGCCTCGATGAGTTTCAGCGAGTCCGGATCGGCCAGCGTCATGTTCGACAGGTTGACGTGGAACGCGATCGGCGCCTTCACGCCGCGGACGCCCGACAGGTAGCGCAGCAGCCGGTTGAGCACCCAGAGGTCGAGCTTCGGCATCATGCCGACGCGCTCGGCCAGCGGCACGAACACGCCGGGCGAGATCAGCTGGCCGTCCTTGCCGACCATGCGAATGAGGATTTCGAACAGGTATTCCTGTCCCGCCGTGCCCGAGCCGTTGACGCGCCAGCCCTGGCGCTGCACGACGGCCGATTCGCTGCGCGGCAGCGCAGCGATCGGCACGATCGGCTGCACGAGCAGCACGATCCGCTCCTGTTCCATGGCCTGGCGCAGACGTTCGGTCCAGCCGGCCTCGATCTCGCGCGCGATGCGCGCGTCGTGTTCGCCGACGTAGATCTCGGTCTGGTCGCGGCCGCGCTGCTTGGCCGTGCGGCAGGCCAAGCGCGCGTGCTCGACGACGTATTCGGCCGACGGCGTTTCGCGGCTGATGACGGCGACGCCGATCGACGCGGTGATCGAGCGGCTAGCGCCGCCGTATTCGTATTTGCACTGGTGCAGCTGCTCCCGATAGCTGTCGGCCAGCGGAAACAGGTTTTCGAGCTGCACGCCCGAGAGCATCAGCGCGAGCCGGTCGCCTTCGATGCGCGCAAGCACGTCATGCTCGCGCAGGCGCTTGCCGAGCACGGTCGCGATCTCGACGAGCAGGCGTTCGCTTGCGGGCACGCCGGCCGCGTCGACGATCGCGCTGAAGCGGTCGAGATCGATGTAGAGAATCGACGAATAGCCGCCGGCTTCGCGCCGCCGCTGCAGCTCCTGCGCGACCTGATGCGTGAAATGCCGCGCATTGACGAGACCGGTCAGCTTGTCGTGCGTCATCTCCCAGCGCAGGTTGTCGGCGCTCTTGCGTTCGGAGATGTCGCGGAACACGACGACGGAGCCCTGCCGGCGGTTCTGGATGGCCAGCGGCAGCACCGAGCATTCGACCGTCATGCCGCTGCGGTCGCGGCGCCAGAACACCGTCTCGTGCCCCTTCAGCGCGTTGCCGGCGGTATACGCCTGGTCGAGGCCCGCGTCGCCCGACCCTGCGCCGTCGTCGGCGGCGGTCTGGTGGATCAGGCCGTGCGCGGACTTGCCGATGAGCTGGTCTTCGTCGTCGTAGCCGAGCAGGCGCAGGCCGGTCGGATTGATGAAGGTGACGACGCCCTGCTGGTCGACGCCGTAGACGCCGTCGCCGACCGAGCCGAGGATGCCGTCGAGGCGCTGGCGCTCGGCCTCGACCGACTTCTGCATCTGGATCTGCCGCGCGAGCGAGCCGACGCGCGCGAGGAACAGTTCCTTCGCCTCGTTCTTGAACATGCACTCGATCGCACCGGCATCGAGGCTCTTGACGATGATGTCCTCGCGATAGGTGCCGGTGATGATGGCCAGCGTCGGCGCGCCCGGCAGCCCCGAGAGGCGCCGGCACAGCTCGTCGCCGTTACCGTCGGGCAGGAAGTAGTCGACGATGGCGAGATCGAAGGTTTCGGCGGCGGCCTTGTCGGCCGCTTCGCCGAGCGTGCCTGCGGTCGCGACCGCATAGCCGTGGCGTTCGAGCAGCTGCTGGTAGGCCAGCCGCACGCTCTGCGAGTCGTCGACGAACAGGATGCGGATGCCCTGTGACGGCACCGGAGTCGCCTCGGCCTGCGGCGTCAGCACGTCCGCGCGCGGTTCGAGCTGGGAAAGCGCGGCCGGAATCCTGCTGAACTGCGTCCAGAGCACGATCACGGCCTTGCCGCGACGACGCGCCCAGGCGTCGAGTTCGGGACTCTGCTCGTGAACCATGAGCAGTACCGGAAGACTCTGCTGCGATTCGGTCAGCAGATAGTCGAGCAGCGCAAGACAGTCGCGCGTCGGACGCGCCGGCACGCCGACGACCAGTACGCCGTAAGGCTGGCCGAGTTCGAGCGAATGCTTGAGATGGTCGATCGTGTCCAGATACGTCGCCAGCTCGCTGCGAGCCGCCAGGCCGGCAGCCGCCAGGGTGCGCTTGAGCAGATGGCTCAGCGTCGTTGAGCGTTCGACGACAAGAATGCCGGACAAGGTGAATGTTCCTGCTGGACCGCATTGCAGAGCGGGCCTCATGCCCAACCTGCATCCCCGTAGCGGACGCGCACTATGACCCGCGCTAGCCAGTCATTTCAAGTACGTACGCCGCGCTCGCGACGACTGTCCGAGGACCGTCGCCGACCGTTCTCAATACGGCAATCGACGGCAAAAACCGCCATGGCCCGTCCGATTCGCCGCGGCATGCCGTCGCGCCGCGTCGCATCCGCATGGCCTTGCGCTACGCTGGGCGCTTTCGCCGATTGCCGGAGTTGCTGTCATGGCCTATCCCGCCACCCGCCCGCGGCGCATGCGACGCGATGCGTTCTCGCGCGCGCTCATGCGCGAAACCGTGCTGACGAGCGCCGATCTGATCCTGCCCGTCTTCGTTCGCGAAGGCTCGGGCCGCGAAGCGATCGGGTCGATGCCCGGCGTCGAGCGCGTCGGCATCGCCGAACTGCTCGAACTCGCGGGCCAGGCGCAGGACTTCGGCATCCCGGCGCTCGCGCTTTTTCCGGTGACGCCGTCCGAAGCCAAGAGCCTCGATGCGGCCGAAGCCTGGAATCCCGACGGTCTCGCGCAGCGCGCGGTGCGCGCACTCAAGCAGGCCTTTCCCGAGCTTGGCGTCATCACCGATGTTGCGCTCGACCCCTTCACGACGCATGGGCAGGACGGTCTCATCGACGACGACGGCTACGTGCTCAACGACGAGACCGTCGCCGCGCTCGTGCGTCAGGCGCTGTCGCATGCGCAGGCCGGCGCGGACATCGTCGCGCCGTCGGACATGATGGACGGGCGTATCGGCGCGATCCGCGAGGCGCTGGAACGCGCCGGCCATGTTCACACGCGCATCCTCGCCTATTCGGCCAAATACGCGTCGAGCTTCTACGGCCCGTTCCGCGACGCGGTCGGTTCGGCCGGCAATCTTGGCAAAGGCAACAAATATACCTACCAGATGGATCCGGCCAATTCGGACGAGGCGCTGCGCGAAGTCGCGCTCGACGTCGACGAAGGCGCCGACATGGTCATGGTCAAGCCGGGCATGCCGTACCTCGACATCGTCCGCCGCGTGAAGGACCGCTTCGGCATGCCGACCTTCGTTTATCAGGTCAGTGGCGAGTACGCGATGCTCAAGGCGGCCGGGCAGAACGGCTGGATCAACGAAAAGGCCTGTGTGCTCGAAGCGCTGACGAGCATCAAGCGCGCCGGCGCCGATGCGATCCTGACCTACTTCGCGCTCGACGTGGCGCGCTGGCTGAAGGAATAAGGACAGGAAAGGGTGGAGAGCAGTGAGAAACGAGAGAGAAGCGTCGCTCCGGCCTCCTTTCGTTTCTCGCTGCTCTTCACTCGTTTCCTGTAGTCACGGCAGCAGGGGCAAGCGCCGTACCAGCAGGATCTCCGTCGTCGAGATCGCGCATTGCCAGGCCAGCACTTCGACGCCGGCCGCGCGCGCTTCGCGCAGGCCTTTCGCATAGTCGGGATCGATCTCGCTCGCGGCGCGTACCGCAAGCACGTCGGCGCGCTGCACGCAGAACAGCAGCACCGCGCGCGCGCCGCCCCGGACCACGCGCTGCAATTCGCGCAGGTGGCGCAGGCCGCGCGTGCTGACCGCGTCGGGAAAGATTCCGAGCGCGTATTCGTCCGCGGCAGTGACGGACTTGACCTCAACGTAGCAGTCGGGCTGCGACGGCCCGCGCAGCAGCAGATCGATGCGGCTGCCTTCATCGCCGCAGCGCACTTCGCGCAGCGTCTCGGCGTAACCGGCCAGTGGCGGCACGCGTCCCGCGACGATCGCTTCGGCCGCAAGCGCGTTCGCGCGTGCCGGATGCACGCCGACGAGCGCGCCGCCGACCTCGGCCAGCTCCCAGGTCCAGGCGCAGCGCCCGCCCGTGGCGCGCTCGCCGGCCCAGACCGTCAGTCCCGGCGCGGAGTAGCCGAGCATGCGGCCGGTGTTCGGGCAGTGGGCAAGGATCTCGCGTCCGTCGTCGAGCCGGATGTCGGCCAGGAAGCGCTGGCGGCGCGCGAGCAGCGTGCCGCGGTGCAGGGGCGGGAATTGCATGCAGCGACGATGCCCGGCCGCTCCGGGCACCGCAAGCGTGGCTGGTATCATGCCGCGATGAAACCGTCTTCCTCCGCCAATCCCGTTGTCCAGCTCAAGATCGAGCGCCGCTCCAACCATCCGTGGATCTTCCAGAAAATGGTCGAGAAACCGGCGGAGCGGCCCAAACCCGGCAGCGTCGTCGACATTTACGACCGCGACGGCAGCTTTGCCGGACGCGGCTTCTACAACGGTCACTCGCGCATCGCGCTGCGCGTACTCACGCAGGATCCCGACGAAGCCGTCGACGCTG
>CAMLLF010000425.1 GCA_946480705.1 uncultured Lysobacteraceae bacterium
GAAGGCCGGCAAGGCCGCGGTCGCGGTCGGCAAGCAGGTCGCGAAGACCGCGGCCAAGGAAGGCGCCGAAGCGCTCGCGAAGAAAGCGGCAAAAGAGGCCGCGGAAAAGGCCGCGAAAGAAGCCGCCGAGAAGGCCGCGAAGGAAGGTGCCGAAGCGGCCGGCAAGAAGACCGCGAAGAAGGCCGGCAGCGATGCCGGCGGCGGCGTGAAGGGCAAGGGCAAGAAGACCAAGCCGTGCAAGACCAAGCTCGGCGTCGGCAAGCCGGTCAATCCCGTGCTCGGCGTGAAATTCCTCAACGGCGACGAGGATCGCGATTTCGACTTTCCGGCGCCGCTGCCGCTGCCATGGCAGCGCAGCTATTTCTCCGACCAGGCCGGCAACGGCTGGCTCGGCCAGGGTTGGTCGCTGCCGCTGTCGGTGCGTCTGCTGCGTCGTCACGACGGCCTCGTGCTCATCGACGAACAGGGCCGCGACGTCGAACTGCCCGAACTCGAACCCGGCGAGATAGAACACGATCGCTACGAGGACGTGCTGCTCGCACGTGAGCCCAACGGCCGCTACCGCATCAGCGCGCCCGACGGCGGCCTCAGTCAGATCTTCGCGCCGCTCGACCTCGATGCAGCCGACCCCGACGGCTCGCGCGCGAGCTATCTGCCGCTGATCGCGATCGAGGACCGCAACGGCAACCGCGTGCGCGTGCAGTACGACGATGCGGGCTATCCGCGTCTCGTCGAGGATTCGGCGGGGCGTCATTTCGGTCTCACGTTCGAGACGCTGCCGGCCGATGCCCCGATTCCGGTCGTGCGCCTGACGCGCGTCGTGCAGCTGCACGGCGACCCCGCTGACGACGGCCGCTGGCCGGCCGAGCGCATCGAGACGCTCGTGCAGTACCGCTACGACGGCGCGGGCGATCTCGTCGCCGTACACGACGGCGGCGGCGCGGTGCTGCGTGAATTCCGCTATCACGCGCATCTGCTCATCGAGCATCGCCAGCCCGGCGGGCTCGCCGCGGCCTACGAATACGACCGCTACGACCGGCTCGGCCGCGTGATCCGTCACACGACGAGTCTCGGCCAGGTCTGGCAGTTCGCCTACGGCCGCGACGAGACCGTCGTCACCGATCCGCTCGAGCGCGTCACGCGCTACCGCTACAACGACGATCGCGAACTCGTCTGCCTGACCGACGCCGCGGGCGGACAGACGCGCTTCGAACACGACGGTTACGGCCGCGTCGTCGCCGTCGTCGATCCGGCCGGACGCGCGACGCGCTATGCCTACGACGACGCCGGCAACCTCGTCGCGATCGTCGAAGGCAGCCTGCGCACCGAGATGCAGTACGACGAGCGCTGGCGCCTGCCGACCGTCGTCACCGACGCGAACGGCGCGAGCACGACCTACGTCTACGACGCGGCCGGCAATCTCGTGCAGGAAACCGACGCGCTCGGCCGCTGCACGCGCTACAACCACGACGCGCGCGGCCTGATCGTGCGCGTGACCGACGCGGCCGGCGGCCGTCATCGCTACGACTACGACGCGGCGGGCCAGTTGGTCGCATCGACCGACTGCAGCGGGCACGTCACGCGCTACGCCTACGACGGCCGCGGCCGGCTCGCGAACGTCGTCGACGCGCTCGGCCGCGAGACGCGCTATCGCCACGACCTGCGCGGCAATCTGCGCGAGATCGTGCATCCGGACGGTGCGACCGAACGCTTCGAGTACGACGCGCTCGGCCGGCTCGTCGCGACGACCGACGCCGCCGGCCACGGCGAACGCTGGGAACTCGGCGCCGACGGCCTGCCGCACGCGCGCATCGATGCGCTCGGTCACCGGCTGAGCTATCAGTACGATCTCGCGCGCCGTCTCGTCGTGCTGACCGACGGCAACGGCGCGCACTATCGCTTCGCCTACGACGCGGTCGACAACCTGATCGCCGAGCAGGGTTTCGACGGTCGCGTGACCGGCTATGCCTACGACGCGGCCGGACTCGTCACGCAGCGGCGCGAACTCGGCCTGCGCCCGGGGCCGGCCGTCACGATTCCCGATGACGACACGCCCGAGACCATCGTCACGCGCTTCGTGCGCGACGCGCTCGGCCGCGTCGTGGAAAAAGTCACTGGCCGCGACGCGCGCGCGCAGCGCGTGCGCTATGCCTACGACGCGGTCGGCCGTCTCGTCGAAGCGGTCAACAGCGGCGGCCGCGTCGGACTCGTCTACGACGACGTCGGCCATGTGGTCGAGGAAACGAGTCTCGTGCAGGGGCGCAGCTATTCGGTGCGCCATGTCTACGACGCGCTCGACAACTGCGTCGCGACCGAGCTGCCGGACGGCCGCCTGGTCGAGCAGCGCTATCACGGCCGCGAACTCCACGAGATCCGCTTCGACGGCGAGGCTCTCAGTACGATCGAGCGCGACGCGCTGCGACGCGAAACCGTGCGCACGCAGGGCCGCATCACGAGCTTCTACGACTACGACGCGGCCGGACGCCTGAGCCGCGCGCGTGCGCGCCGCGGCCACGACGAACCGGTCGCGCGCGAATACCACTACGACCGCATCGGCAATCTGCTGAACGTCGCCGACCGTCACGGCGGCAGTCGGAATTTCGTCTACGACCCGCTGTCGCGGCTGGTCGCCGCCGGCGCGGAGCGCTTCCGCTTCGATCCGGCGCACAACCTGACGAGCGACGGCAGCCGCGTGCCCGGCAACCGCGTGCGCGCGTTCGAGGACCGCCGCTATCGCTACGACACGCACGGCGATCTCGTCGAGAAGACGGTCGCGGCGCACACGCGGATGACCTTCGACTACGACGCCGAGCATCAGCTCGTCGCCGCGCACGTCGAGCGCAACGGTCTGCGGCAGGAAACGCGCTACGGCTACGACGCGCTCGGACGGCGCGCATGGAAGCAGGATGCGTTCGGCCTGACCACGTTCTGCTGGGGCGGCAATCGCCTGCTCTGCGAAAACCGCGGCGCGCGCAGCCTGACCTTCGTCTACGAGCAGGACAGCTTCGCGCCGCTCGCGCAGATCGAAACCGTCGGCAGCGGCGACGCGGCCGAGACGCGCGTGCGCTACTACCACAACGACCAGTCCGGCCTGCCGCACGAACTCAGCGACGCCGACGGCACGGTTCGCTGGCGCGCGCAGTACCGCGCCTGGGGCAATGCGGCGCACGTCGAGGTCTTCGTCGCCGACGAGGCGCCGGAGGCCGTGCATCAGCCGCTGCGCTATCAAGGCCAGTATTTCGACAGCGAAACGGGTCTCCACTACAACCGCTATCGCTACTACGATCCCGACATCGGCCGCTTCGTCACACAGGACCCGGTCAACCTGCTCGGCGGCGAGAACGGCTACCAGTACGCGCCGAATCCCGGCGCCTGGATCGATCCGAACGGCCTCAAGCGCAAGAAGTGTTCGGGCAATCCCTGCGACGGCGTGAATCCGTCGGCCTGGGCGCGGCAGTGGCAAGGCCACGGTATCTACAAGGGCCGCGACACCTGGACCAATACCGTGCTGAAGAAGGGCACGGTGATCTACGGCGGCGCGCCGGGGCAGTCGGGCTTCTACTTCGATGCCAAGACGCTGGCCGCGGCCGGCGGCAGCAAGGCCAAGCTCTGGCAGAGCCTGCAGGTGCTGCCGCATCCGAAGTTCGGCTACCGTCCGCAGGTGCAGGCCTACGTCGTGAAAAAAGATACCTGTGTGGCGACCGGCATCGCGCAGGCGCAGGATCCGTCCAAGGGCTTCGGCGCCGGCGGCGGCACGCAGGTGTTCCTCGCCGACTTCAAGACCAAGGTCGCGCCGGTCGGCCCGCGCATCAACCTGGGACCGTGATGCACGCCATGAACCTCGACGACAACGGCCGTTTCACGCCCGAACCCGGACTCGCGCTCTGGTCCGGCATGCGCGCGCCCGAACTGCTCGCGCAACGCGAAGGCTGGGAGGAGTGGCTGCACCACGATGGCCGCCCGGTGGCCTGGCGCCTGGTGTTCGACGCGCGCGGCGGCAGGAAGCCGGAGAAGACCGTGCTCATCGCAACCTTCGCCGGCAGCGGCGGACCGCTCGCGCGCTGGGACATCGCACCGTGGAATCTCATGGACGGCGACCAGCGCGGCCCCGACGGCCCGCGCACGCGCGCACTGCGCGAGTGGTTCGAGCGCCGCCACGGCGTCGCGCTGCCGGCCGGCGGCGACTGGGGCCAGGTCGACGCCGCGCACGATCCGCACAACGCGGTCACGCTCGTCGTCTGCAACCTCCGCGAAGGCTTCGCGAGCGAGCGCGAGTGGCAAGCGTTCCGGAATCGCCGCGCGCGTTGAGCGGGGAATCGGGAGGCGGGAATCGTAGGTTGTGGTGAGCCGGAGGCGAACCGCAACATCGGAGTCTTTTCGCCGCGAAGAACGGTTGGCGAAGCGGAACGCGAGGACCGGGGAATTCGAGGACACCCCGAATTCAAGGACACCCGGGAATTCAAGGACACCCGACCGGGGAATTCGAGGACACCCCGAATTCAAGGACACCCGGGAATTCAAGGACACCCCGAATTCAAGG
>CAMLLF010000426.1 GCA_946480705.1 uncultured Lysobacteraceae bacterium
ATGCGCGGGCCTGTGTCGTAGCGTTGGATCATGCGGGTCTCCGGAAATCTGCATCGAAGCGGGTCAGCCCTAGAGGGTTGGGTGGGGATGGGTGTCGGCTCAGCAAACGTCATCTCATCGAAGCCGCTCTTATCGAAAAAAATCAACGCACCGGATCGACACGCAGCACTTTCCCGTTCTTCGCATCCGTCAACAGATACAGTCCGCCGTCGGCCGCAACGCGCACGTCACGCAGGCGTTCCCTGAGTTCAGTGAACAACGTTTCCTGGATACCCGTGCTGCCGTCGACGAACGCGACGCGGCGTACTTCGCGCGCGGCGAGCGCGCTGACGAACAGGCTGTCGCGCCAGGCCGGAAAGGCGTCGCCGCGATACAGCGTCACGCCGGCCGGCGCGATCGACGGCGTCCATTGCAGCAGTGGCGCCTGCAGCCCCGCGCGCTCGGTGAACGGCGATACCACGGCGCCGTTGTAGTCGAGGCCGAACGTGACGATCGGCCAGCCGTAGTTGCGGCCCGGCTCGATGCGATTGAGCTCGTCCCCGCCGCGCGGACCGTGTTCGTGCGCATAGACGCCGCGCGTCTGCGGATCGTAGAGCAGCCCCTGCACGTTGCGATGACCGAGGCTGTAGATCTCGGGCAAGGCGCCGGCGCGTCCGACGAACGGATTGTCCGGCGGCACGCTGCCGTCGGGCATCACGCGCACGATCTTGCCGAGGTGGCTCGCGAGGTTCTGTGCCTGCTCGCGGAACTCGAAGCCGTCGCCGAGGCCGATCAGCAGGCTGCCGTCGGCGAGCTGGGCCATGCGGCCGCCGAAGTGGACGTTGCCGTGCTTGAGCGGCTTGGCCACGAACAGCGTCGCGTGCTCGTCGAGCGTGCGGCCGTCGAAGCGCGCGCGCAGCACGCGCGTGCCGTTCGCGAAATACGTGCCGCTCGCGAACGACAGATACAGCGTGCGGTTCTGCGCGAAGTCGCGATCCGGCAATACCTCGAACAGCCCGCCCTGACCCTGCGCGAGCACGTCCGGCACGCCGCGGACGGGCTCGGCGCGCAGGCGGCCCCGTTCGATCACGCGCAGCCGGCCGGCGCGCTCGGTCACGAGCACGCTGCCGTCGGGCAGTTCGGCGAGCGACCACGGATGTTCGAGTCCTTCGGCGACGACACTGACGCGATAGTCGAGCGCGGCCGCGCCGGACGCGAGGAGGAACAACGATACAACGGTAAAAAGACGCAGCATCGTGACGGTGGCAGTGCCGGCGGCCGGGACTGCCGCAATCTGCCACCGCGCCGCGCGCGGCGCAAACGCAGGCTGGCGATATCGCGGTGCACGGCGTCGCGGCGATCGTTTACGCTCCGCGCTCCGGCACGGGAGGTCCACATGGGCGCCACGACGATTCCGCTGAAGCGACGCGCCGCGGCGTTTGCACTCGCGCTCCTGGCCTGCGCTGCCGTCGGCTCGGTTGCGCAGACGCAGTTCAATCTCGGCGATCTGAGCGCGCTCGGCGTCGAAATTCCGTTCCCGGTGCGCGCGCAGACGACCGTGCGCGACCTGGCCGGATTCGCGCCGCTCTATGCGCTCGTCGTCGCCGTCGGTCTGCTGCCGGCTTTCATCGTCGCGGGGCTGCTTTCCGGCACGTCGGGATCGCGCCGCGCTCCGCTGTACCTGCTCGCCGGCGGCGTCGCCGTCTGGGCCTCGCTCCAGAGCGCGAACGCGCTGGCCGGCGTGCCCGTGCTCGTATTTGCGACACGGCATGCGGCGGGCCTCGCATGCCTGGTCGCCGGCGGCGTGCTGGCCGGCTGGATCTACCAGCGTCGCACGCGCTGAGCCTGCTGGCGCCGCGTTTCCGGCGCACTGTCACGAAAATTGTCGCGCCGGCGCGCGCGAATGCCGCGTTCCGTCCGGCGGCCTATGTCACAGTCGGCCTTGCGGTACTGCGTCGCCATGCCGACGCAGCGCGATACTCGACGACTTCCGCGCGGTGTCGTTTGCGGCGGCGTCCCAGGACGCCGGACGTCCCGGCCGCGGAAGTTTCGCGTGCTGTTTCCAGAATCGATCGGGGGTTTTATGCGTAACACGTTTCTATTGACGACCGCGCTGCTGCTCGCCTGCGGCGCCGCTGGCGCGAACGCGGCCGACGGCCGCGCGCTGTGGAGCGAATCGGCGCAGCGCGCGCTCGGCGCCGACGCGCCGAACGCCGCGCAGTTCCGCGCGGTCGCGCTCGATGCGGCGGCACTCACCGCATTCCTCCAGGAGGGCGCGCGTCGCGGAGAGCCGCTGTCGCTGCCGACGCCGCAGGGCGGTTTCGCCGATTTCGTGCTCAGCGATTCCGGCGTGATGCCGGCGGAACTCGCGGCGAAATTTCCGGGGATCAGCAGCTTCGTCGGGATCGCCGCCGACGGCACGCAGGCGCGCGTCGACGTGTCGCCGCAGGGTCTGCAGGCGATGGTGTTCGCCAATGACGGCGTCTGGGTGGTCCAGCCGCAGGGTCGCGCCGGCGGCGACGCGTACATGAGCTTCGCGCGCAGCGACGTGGCACCGAGCCGCGACTTCACCTGCGGCGTGCACGGCCGTCCGACCGCGAACCACGTCGGCGGCGCGCTGCGCGCCGGTCCGGTGCCGCTGACGACGACCGGCACGATCAAGCGCAACTACGCGCTCGCGATGGCCGCCAATCACCAGTACGTCGAGGCGGTCAGCCCGCCGGGCGGCGCGACGGTCGCGACCGGCCTCGCCGGCGTCGTCGCGACGGTGAACCGCGTCAACCAGGTCTATGAAAAGGATTTCGCGATCCACATGACGCTGGTCGCGAACAACAACCTGATCATCTACCCGACCGCGGCCGGCGACCCGTATCCGAATTCACCGGACGCGATCGACGTCAACACGTCGAATATCGACAGCGTTATCGGCAGTGCGAACTACGACGTCGGCCACGTGCTGACGACCGAAGGCGGCGGTCTCGCCGGGCTCGGCGTCATCTGCGACAGCAGCGAAAAGGGCGCTGGCGTGACCGGCACCGGCAACCCGAGCGGCGATGCGTTCTGGATCGACTACGTCGCGCACGAACTCGGCCACCAGTTCGGCGGCGACCACACGTTCAACAGCACGACCGGAGCCTGCGCCGGCAACCGCAACGGAGCGACCGCCTTCGAGCCCGGCAGCGGCTCGACGATCATGGCCTACGCCGGCATCTGCGACGCCAGCGACCTGCAGCCGAACTCCGATCCGTATTTCACGGCGAGCAGCCTCAGCGAAATCCGCACGCACACCTTCGGCAGCGGCGGCGGCTGCTCCGACACGACGACGAACCCGAATGCCGTGCCGGCGATCGCGCCGCTGTCGAATTTCATCATCCCGGCGCGCACGCCGTTCGTGCTCACGGGCTCGGCGACCACGACCAGCGCCGGCACGCTGAGCTACGACTGGGAGCAGAACAACACGGGCTCGTCGAACAACAACCTCGCGACGGACCCGGGCAACGGCCCGATCATCCGTTCGCTGAACCCGACCGCGACCGGCGTGCGCGTGATTCCGCGCCTGTCGAACCTCGTCGCGGGCACGACGCTCAAGGGTGAAATCCTGCCGACGACGAACCGCACGATGACGTTCCGCCTGACCGTGCGCGACAACGTGCCGGGCTTCGGCAGCACGAACAGCGCCGACATGACCGTGCAGTCGGTCGTGACCTCCGGTCCGTTCAAGGTCAACACGCCGAGCACGGCCGTGAGCTGGGCCGGCAACAGCGCGCAGACCGTGACCTGGGACGTCGCCGGCACGACCGCCGCGCCGATCTCCTGCAGCCAGGTCGGCATCGACGTCTCGACCGACGGCGGCCTGACCTACACGCAGAACGCGGGCACGTTCCCGAACAACGGCAGCGCGAACATCATCGTGCCGAACGTCGCGACGACCCAGGCCCGCGTGCGCGTGTCCTGCGTCGGCAACATCTTCTTCAACATCTCGGCGCCGAATTTCACGATCACGGCGGTCAGCGATCTGATCTTCGAAAACGATTTCGAGTAGCCAGTCCCGCAGACGGAGGCGGCAGCGCGCGGGCGGAGACAGTGCCCGCCCGCTTCCGCCTCTTTTCGTTTCCGGACTTCGCAGCACTTGCAGAATTGTCTTCACCTGCAAAATGCGCCGAGGCGATTCACGGAGACGCCTTGGCCATCCTCCAGGAGACTGTCGCGGCATCTGCGCGGCACGCGCGAATTCCGGGCTGAAATCCTGTAAACCGGTCGTCGGCGAAGGCGCCATGCGGCGGGCGTGCGAGCGCCAGTTGCGATCGGCGGCCCGCGCCGGCAACCTACGTGAACGCCTGCGACGACGGAGGGGGTCGTGCTCGAACGCTGGTTCCGGCTGCGCGAAAGCGGCAGCGATGTGCGTACCGAATGCCTGGCCGGCCTCGCGACGTTTCTGGCGATGGCCTACATCATGTTCGTCAATCCCGAGATCCTGTCGGCCGCGGGCATGCCGCGCGAGGCGGTGTTCGTCGCGACCTGCCTGGCCGCCGCGCTCGGCAGCGCGATCA
>CAMLLF010000427.1 GCA_946480705.1 uncultured Lysobacteraceae bacterium
GTTCCGCTGGCGACTTTGCGCGGCTCTCCAGGGCATCACGAAGTCTTCACGCGTGTCTCGTCCGGCAGACATCAGTGTCCGGGATCGGCGCCCCCGAGCGACGCCTCGAGGGCAGCATCGTTCGCGCGCAGCCCGGTCAGCTCCGCGTCGATGTCCGCGATCGACCGCCAGCGTCCGTGGACGAACACGCCGGCCACGCGTGCGATGTTGTCGATGTCAGCCAGCGGGTCGGCGTCGAGCAGCACGAGATCGGCGATCGCGCCCTCGCGCACGGCGCCACTTTCGGAGCGCGCGAACAGCCGGTGCGCGTGGACGGATGCCGCGCGCAGCACGTCGATCGGCGGCAGGCCGACCGCGCGGAGTTCGCGCATTTCCTGCTGCAACGATACGCCGTAGTACAGGCGGGGCATTGCCGCGTCCGTGCCCGTGGTCAATGCGACGCCGTGCTTCCAGAGCGCGCGCGTCAGCAGTCTCGCGTAGTCGCGGCCGATCGGGAACGTGTCGGCATCCGGTTGCGTACGGAAGGCCTCGCCGAGATAGCGATTGCGCGGAGGATGCCAGTCGCGGCGCGTGACCGGATCGACGAGCGGCAGCCAGTCCCGCGGCATCGGGGGAAGTTCGCGTTCGCGATACATGTGCACAATGGAATTCAGTGTCACCAGGGTCGGGGTGACGCTCACGCGGCTCGCGGCGACGGCCTCGGCCAGCGCGTCGATGTCGGCCGGCGCGAAATCGCTGGCGCGCGCGTAGCGGACCAATTCCTCGGCGTGGGCGATATTGGTCGGCGGGTGCGCAAACACGAACGCGCGATCGGCGCAGGTCTCGCAGCCGAGTTCCGGCAGATGCCCGGTCGTCGGCAGGCCGAGTTCGCGCGCCGTATCGATGACGGCGCGATAGGTGTCGCGGTCGAGAAACTGGTACGGCTTGATGAAGTCGTAGCCGCGCGCCTGCGCGGCACGGACGGCGGCGGCGCCGTCGGCGGCCGTCCGCGGCGCGTCGGGACTCGACGGCGGCAGCGCGGCGGCATCGGGCACGGATGCGACGGCGGCGCGAGGTCCGTTGATGCGTTTGCCGACGAACAGACGCGGTCCCGGCAGGCCGCCGGCCGCGATCGCATCGCGCAGCTGCAGCAGCGCCTCGTCGCCGGCGACGCTGCCGCCGAGGTTCGCCGCACCGGTGACGCCGGCCTTCAGGAAACTCAGCAGGATGCGGCGATCGTGGCGTCCGTCGAGGCGAAGCGCCGCCGGCGCAGGCTCCTTGCTCGCACGCAGGCCGCCTTCGGTCGCGATGTGCACGTGCGCGTCGACGAAGCCCGGCATCAGGAACTTGCCGCTGCCGTCGATGACGGTCGCACCGCGGATGCGGCGCTTGCGCGCCGGAAAAATCGCTTCGATGCGTCCGTTGCGGATCAGCACCGCGCGTTCTTTCAGCGCCTCGCCCGTGTCGAGCGGAATCACGGTCACGTTCGTGACGAGCCAGCTGTCGGCTGGCGGCGAAGCGGGCGGGGCGGCGAGCAGCGTGATGGCGAGCATGAGCGACGCGAGCATCGGCAGCGGGTTCCGTCGGCAGAGGAAGCCATGGGATGGCAGGACGGCGGCACAGGGTTGCGCCGGAAAGGCGCAGACATGACGTGCACGCCGTCGCGTGCATTGTCACGCCGATCGACGGCACGGCTGCATGGTGATCGGGGGCAGCATGAAGATCTACGTCGGCACGGCGAGCTGGACCGACAAATCGCTGGTCGCTTCGGGGCGCTTCTACCCGAAGGGCTGCAGCAGCGCCGAGGCACGCCTGCGCTACTACGCAATGCGCTTTCCGATCGTCGAGGTCGATTCGTCGTATTACGCGCTGCCGTCGGTGCGCAATGCGGCGCTCTGGGTCGAGCGTACGCCGCCGGCATTCGTGTTCAACGTCAAGGCGTTTCGTCTGCTGACGCTGCACCAGGCGCCGGTCGCGGCGATGCCGCCGGACCTGCTCGGCGAGCTCGGCGCCGTGTCGGCGGAACGGCTCCATCTGCGCGACCTGCCGCCGGCGATCGTCGACGAAATCTGGTCGCGCTTTCTCGATGCGCTGCAGCCGCTCGTGCGGGCGGGCAAGCTCGGTGCGCTGCATTTCCAGTTTCCGTCGTGGTTCGTCGCGCAGCGCGACAGCTACGACTACCTGCTGAGCGTGCGCGAGCGCCTCGCCGGCTGTACGGTCGCGCTCGAATTCCGCCATCGCTCGTGGATGGATGCCGCGCAGCGCCCGGCGCTGCTGCAGTTCGAGCGCGATCACCGTTTCGTCAATGCGACCGTGGACGAGCCGCAGTCCGGCGCGAACACGATCCCGACGGTCTGGGAAGCGACTCATCCGCAACTCGCCCTGCTGCGTCTGCACGGCCGCAACGAAGCGGCCTGGAACGTGAAATCGGCGGAGTCGTCGCAGCGGTTCAACTACGACTACACCGAGGAACAGCTCGAAGGATTCGTGCCGCGGCTGCGCGCGCTGGCGGCCGACGTCGCAAGCGTGCACGTGATCTTCAACAACAACTACGAGGACCAGGGGCCGCGCAACGCAGCGACGCTGATGCGGCTGCTCGGCGGCGCCGCGGTCGCGGCGGTCTGAAAGCAGTCTCCTGCGTCAGCTCGTCGCCGTGTCGTCGCCGGGTTCGGCCGCCGGACGCCGCGACGGCGGCAGCGGCGTTTCCGGACGCGCCGCGGCGCGAACGGCCCGGACTGCCTGCGCCGCGGCACCGGGATCGACGGCTTCGACCGCCGGGCGCAGCGGCCGGACGACGGCGCGCTCGCTCTTGATGAGTCGGTCGGCGGTTTTCATGATCGCCGCGATATCGGCGCGCGGGATGCGGTCGCCCTCGAACTGGGCCAGCAGTTCCGGCAGCGCCGCAACGGCCTGCTCGACGACGGCGACGACTGGCGGATCGGGGCTCAGGGATTTGTCGATGACGCGATCGAGCAGGCGCTCGAAGCGCGCATTGAAATCGCCGAGCGTCGGCGCGCCGACCATGCGGCTGCTGCCCTTGAGCGTGTGAAACGAGCGCCGCAGCGGCATCACGCGGTTGAGGTTGGCCGGGGCGGCTTTCCAGAGCATCAGGTTCCGGCGCAGGTTGCCGATTTCCGATTTGACTTCGGCGATGAACACGCCGCGCAGATCGTCGTCGACGTCGTTGCCGCCGCCATGGCTGCGCCCGGTCGTGGACGGTCGCGTCTGGCGGCGACCCAGCCAGACACCGACGCCGATCAGGACCGCTGCGACCGCGGCAAACAACAGGTAAATCATGAACCCCGCCTCCCGACGGAATGTGCCCCAGCACGTTTTACCGGTGCGTACGGGCGCTTGTAAACGCATCCAGGATCTTTTGCGCGGAATTTGCGGTCGCAGTCCGCAACGGGTAGAACCGCTGCGTCGGTTGCCGCCGACGCGACATGCCGCCCGATGGAGGCTTCCATCATGACCGCCGCCGATCGTCGTCTCCGCGTGCGCCTGCTGCCGCCGGCCGCCGCCTTCGCGCTGTTCGCCGCGGCGATGGCCGCGCTGGAGCCCGCCATGTCGCCCGCCGCCCCCGCATCGCCCGAGCCCGTCGCTTCTGCCGAGGGGGGCATCGTCCTTCGCGACGCCGCCGTGACCGTGCCGCTGATGCCGGCCGGCGGCGCGGCCGCATTGCGCGGACGCGTCGCGGCGCTTGCGCCCGGCGGAGAGATTCACCTCGTGCTCGACGCGATCGCGGTCGACGCCGACCCGGGCGCGCTCTATCGCGTCGAACTCGTCGGCGACGCGGCGGCCGGCGGTGCGGCGGTGCCGGTCGGAACCTTCAACGTGTTCGGCGTCTCGCATGCCGAAGGCGCGACGGCACAGCGCAGCTTCGTCGTCACCGGCGCGCTGCGGAAGCTTGCCGCGCAGGGCGGCGTCGCCGTCCGCATCGTGCCGGATGCCGCGGCGGCGGCCGGCGCGCAGGTCCGCGTCGGCCGGATCTTGCTCGTCGCGCAATGAGCGGCCGCGTGCCGTATTGAAGTCGTCATTGCGCGGGTGTATACCTGTGGCGTTTTACCAGTATTAACCGACGCCGCACTAGGGGATTACGCCATGACCACGATTTCCCGCCGCGACTTCGTTCGCGGCGCCGCTGCCGTTCCGCTTTCGCTGTGGCTGCTCAAATACGCCGGCGCCCAGGGGACCCGCGTACGCTACGACGCGCGCAGCGCCAAGGGCCAGGAGATGCTGAAGATCTACGCCGGCGCAGTGAAGAGCATGCAGGGGCTCGCCGGCACCGACCCGAGCAACTGGACGTTCCAGTGGTATACGCACTTCGTCAAGAGTTCGACGACCAAGAGCGCCGAGATCACGCGCATCTTCGGCACCGGCCCGAGTGCGCACAAGGATCTCGCGGTCGCCATGTGGAATACCTGCCAGGCCCACAGCGGCCAGAACGAAAACCTGTTCCTGCCGTGGCACCGCATGTTCGTGCTGTTCTTCGAGAGCATCGTGCGCGCGGTCAGCCCGAGCGGGCCGCGCGCCTGGGCGAAGGCCGC
>CAMLLF010000428.1 GCA_946480705.1 uncultured Lysobacteraceae bacterium
GAGACGGCGCAATGCGCTAGCGCTTATTGCGCCCAACGTTCTGCGGTGACCGACCGGGCGGCGCAGGCCACTCGCCGGCCTCGCCGAGGGCGAGCGTGCGGCGCACCGCGCGGATTTCCATGTGCGGGGCGAGGTCGGCGACGAGTTCGAGCGCGGGTTCGGCCGGTGCGGTGCGCGCGGGGAATGCAGCCCAGGCGGCCAGATGCGGAACAGCTCGCCGACGGGTACAGCGCGCAGGTCGCCGTCGGTGTCGCGGCCTGGCTCGTGCCGGCTCCGGCGCGGCGGGATATTGCGGCGCGGTGAGCGGGAATGAGGGATGGCAAAACGGGAATCGTCAGCGCAGCGGCAACGGCGAAAGCAACGGCCAGAGCGAACCCAGCCCTATTCCCCACTCCCGATTCGCCGCCTCCGCAAAAAAACCGGAATCCCGTCGTGCGAAACCTGCAGACGGCCCATGCGATGCTCCGCGCATGACTGCGATCCCGCTGCAACTCCTGCGTACGACGTTGACTCTCTGGTGGCGGCACTGGCCGCCGCTCGTGTTGCTGGTGCTGATCGGCCAGTTGCTCGACAGCTGGCTGCTGCGCGGCATCGTCGAGATCGGTCTGCGCAATCACGTGCTCGGACTGTCGCTGCTTGCGCCGCTCGTCGTCATCGAGCTCGGCATCGTGATCGCGATGTTCCATGTGCTGCGTCCGTCGCTGCCGGCGCTGACGCAGCCGGCTGAGGCCACGCCCGCGGCGCCGGTGCCGCGCGGCGACCGCCTGACCGCGGCGCTCGCGCTCGCGCTCGTACCGTTCTTCGCCTACTACGCGGCCTGGGGACTGCTCGGCGACACGATCCGCAGCTATTCGCTGGCCGGACTCGCGCGCGATCCGCTCGGGCAGTACGGCCCGCTGCTCGACGCGCTGAAATCGAGCGGGCTCGTGATCTCGGTGGCCGTGTCGTGGCTGCTGCGACGCTACGCGAAGGCCCGCGAGGCGCAGCAGCATTCGCCGTGGTGGCAGGCGCTGATCGTGCTGTGCGAGGCGAACTGGGTGTTCATCGGCCTGTTCGTCATCACGCGCGCGAAGGATGTCGCGATGAAATGGCTGCACTCGCGCGTGATCTGGGACTATTTCGGCGGCGCGAGTCCGGATCTCGCCCAGGTGGCGGCTGCACCGACGATCGCGGACACGCTGGCCAGCGCGGCACAGGGATTGTTTCTCGCGGCGCTGCTGCCGCTGGTCTGGCTCGCGATCACGGCGCTGATCTTCGGCCGCGATCTCGGCGAGCAGGCGCTGCTCGCGGCGAACCGGCGGATCGAGCGCGTCGTGACCGGCTACGACGCACTGCCCTCGCCGCTGAAGAAGCTCGGCGACGACATCGTCAAGGGTTATCGCACACGCTACGTGCCGGTCGCCAGCAGCGTGCGCCTGACCCTGCACGCCGGCCTGGGCCTGCTGCTCGCGTTCTGCGTCGGCTATCGCGCGCTCGACTGGCTGTCGGTGCAGGCGTGGATCGTCGCGACGCAGTGGATAGGACCGCACGCGATGGCCTTCTGGCGTCCGGTCGGCGATGCGCTCGCGCTGCTGGTCGGCGGTCCCGTCGGCGACGGCGCGAGCGTCGTGTTCGAACCGCTGCGCATCTGCCTGCTCGCCGCGACGCTCGAACTCGGCGTCGCCGCGTGGCTGCGCCGGCCCGGCGCGACCAGCGTGGCCGATACGGAAACCCCGTCAGCGCAATTGCAGCCGCAGTAGCTGCGGCTCGGCGCCGATGCGCACGCGCGCATCGACGCGCCCGGCGGCGTCGTTCGGCACGAGGAAATCCTGTTCGAACACGAAATCCTGCGCGACCTGCGGCGGCGCGCTGTAGCTGCCGTTGCAGCGCGTCGCCACCTCGCGACGCCGTTCCGGCTGCAGGTTCTGCGGATTCCAGCGCCGGCCGTCGGCATCGACGAGTTCGAGCGTGCAGCGATCGAGACGACGGACGGCCTCCGCATCGCCGGCGCGCACGGCGACGCGTACGCGCACGAGGCTCGTGCCGGCGGGCAGGCTTCGCGGCACCGTGGTCAGGGTCTTCGCGCCGTCGACCGCCGGCAGTTCGCCGCGGTGCGCGGAATGCCGCTCGATGCGCCAGGTGCTGCCGCCGTAGTCCTGCGCGCCGCCGGCCGCGACTGTGATTTCCGCGACGCGCAGGCTGCGGCGATAGGCCATCCAGTCCTTGCCGCTCGCACTCCAGAGCGCCAGCGGCGCGACGACGAGCAGCGCGGCAAGGCTGCGCCGGTACAGGCGTCGAGCGCTCATGGCCGCACCAAGTCGTAGACGTCGCGCGCTGCGGGCGCGGCAGTCAGGCCGAGATCGATCTGCAGTTCCGAATCGAGCGGGTCGATGCGGTTGGCCGCGAGCACCAGGGTCGCGCCGGCGACCGCGTCGGCCGGCAACTCGAACACGAACACGCCGCTGTCGGCGATCGCCGGCTGCAGTTCGCGCATGCTCATGAGCGGCGCCACGGACGGCAGGCGCGCGGTCTGCACGTAGCGGCGGCCATCTCGCGTGCGCAGCGACGCCGCGCCGATCGTCGTCGGTTCGCGCATCGCCATCGCGCTCGCGTGCACGATGATCCAGACGCCGCTCGTGTCGCGCTCCTCGAGCGTCGCGCCGAGGCGCGCGACGCGAATGCGCTGCGCGGCTTCGACGCGTTCGGCGCGCGCGGCAAAGCGTCGCCCGATCGCGTAGTCGCCGCCGATGCGACCGCGCTCGACGATCGGCGCGACGCGTCCGTCGTAGTTCGGCGTCGTCATGCGCATCGCGAGCAGCATCGCCGCGGCGATGATGAAACCCAGGATCGACGCGGCGCGCGACCGCAGCAATGCGCTCACGGTGCGCGCTCCGCGGTGTCGGGCGTGGCGACGCGCAGGCGCACTTCGGCCAGCGGTTTCGGGTCGAACCAGCCGGAACCGCCGACGAGGTTGTCGCGCGTCTTGTGGATCTTGCTCATCACGACGACCGGCAGCGGATCGGGCATGGCCGTGCCGACCGGCACGTCCCAGACCAGGTAGAGGCGCTCGGCCATCTTCGGATGCAGCGCGCCGACGATGCTGTGGTCGCGTGCGAGCAGCAGCAGCGGCAGCGTCTTCGGCGCGATCGCCGGCAGGTTCACGCGCAGCGCGCTCGCGATGTCGCTGCTCGACTCGCGCGTGCGGTTGGTCAGTTCGGCCTCGATCGCGAGACTGGCCTGGCCTTTCGGCGCGGGTCGTCCGTCGGGACGCGTCGCGCTGAGCGTCGCGCCGTGCACGACCAGATGCCATTGGCCCGTGTCGACGCCCTTGCCCGCCTCGAGCGCCGGCAGCGGTTTCGGCTTGGCCGCGGCGAAACCGCCGGACAGCGCGGTGGCGAGCAGCGCGAGCGACAGCACGATGCCGCCGACGATCCAGGTCGACGGACGTTGCTCGATACCGTCGAGCCCGCGGACGGAGGTCAGGCGCAGCTTCAGGATGGCCTCGCAATGGACGCGAAATCCCGCCGATTCTGTCACGTCGCGCGTACGCGCTGTGCTGAGCGCGTCACCGAATCGGCGACGACAGCGTCGGCCGGCTGGACGCAGCGAAGCGCGACATGCGCCGCGCAGATCGCAGCGACCGATTTCGTTGGACTTCGCCCGCGGTTCCGGATGCGGGCGGACCTCGATGTCGGGCTTCGCTGCGCTCGACCCGACTTGCGCGTATCCGAGATCGCGCCGGCCCAAAAAACAACGCCGCGCAAAGCGCGGCGTTGTTCACAACGTTGCCTCGTGCGTCAGGCGGCCTGCGCGGCGAACGCGTGGCCGGACGCGCCCTTGGCTTCGGCCGACGCGACGAGCTGGCGCCAGTGCGGCGGCGCGGGCCAGTCGGGCGTCGTCACGCCGTCGAGCACGCGGCGCAGGCTGCGGCGATCGAGCTGCGGCGCCAGTTCGGCGACGAGATCGAGCGCGTAGTCGCGCAGCACGCGGTCGCGGCGCAGCACGACCCAGGTCGTGCACAGCGGGAACAGGCCCGGTGCCGGCAGCGCCTTGAGGTCGGCCAGGTCCTCGGGCAGCAGCGCCATTTCGGCGAGCACGCCGACGCCGAGGCCGGCGCGCACGTAGGTCTTGATGAGATCCGCGTCGCGCGCCGTGATGGCGATGCGCGGCAGCAGCCCGGCGCCGAGAAACGCGCGGCGCAGCGAGGAATCGGGCTTCAGCGACGATTCGTAGCTGACGAGCGGATATTCCGCGAGCTCATCCAGGCGCGGCGCCTTTTCGAGCTTGGCGAGCGGATGCGAGCGCGGCACGAGCACGTGGCGGTCCCAGCGGAACAGCGGCACGGCCATGCCGCCGGCGGGCACGCTGCCGGCCGTCGAGACGATCGCGATGTCGGCTTCGCCGCGTTCGAGCAGTGCGAGGACTTCGGCGTCGCCGCTGGGCTTCAGGTGGACGCTGACTTGCGGGTAGCGACGCTTCAGGCTCGCGATGGTGCGCGGCAGTAC
>CAMLLF010000429.1 GCA_946480705.1 uncultured Lysobacteraceae bacterium
GGCGGTGCAGCGCTCGCTTTCGGGGCCGGCGCCCGTGCTCGGCATGGGGCCGTTCGACGAGTTCGCGCTGCATACGGACTCGCCGCGCATCGACGAACTCGGGGAAACTTTGCGATTGCTGCATCCCGGCTCGACCGGCCTCGACGCCGTGGCGCAGACCGCGTTCAGCGCGATGACGGATCTGCGCAATGCCGACCCCGGGCAATACCCGCCGGCCAACGGCGCGAACTATCCGGCGACGCCGTTCGGCAACGAGCTGCTGCAGGTCGCGCAGCTGATCAAATCCAATATGGGTCTCGAGGTCGCGACCGTGGACATCGGCGGCTGGGACCACCACGACGACGAGCTCAATCGCCTCACGCCGCTGCTGTCGGAATTCGCGCAGGGGATTGCCGCCTTCCGGGCCGATCTCGGCAGCGCGATGAACCGCGTCGTGCTGATCAGCATGAGCGAGTTCGGCCGCCGCGTCGTGCCGAACGCGTCGGGCGGCACCGATCACGGCTCGGCGAACTGCCTGTTCGCGCTCGGCGGCGGCGTGCTCGGCGGCAACGTCTATGCGGACTGGCCCGGCCTCGACGAAGCCGACCTCGCCGACGGCGATCTCGCGATCACGACCGACTACCGTGTCGTGCTGCGCGAACTGCTGCGCAAGCGCCGCGGCGAGACCGCGCTCGCCGACGTGTTCCCGGGATACACCGATCCGCGCGAGCTCGGCATGTTCCGGGCGTAGCGGGGCGGTACGAAAGGGAAGTCTGTAGCGTGGGCGACCGCCTCGACGTCGAGATTCGCCTGCGGCTCACTGCCAACCTACGCATGACATCGGCAGGTTGGCAGTGAGCCCAAAGGGCGAACCCCAACGTCGAGGTGATTCCGCCGCAAAGAACGCATGCCGGAGGAAAAGTCGGCCGGAGTCGTTTCGACTGTCGCCCGGTGTGCGTCAGAAGAGCGCAAGGGCACGCCGCAAAAGCAAGGGGCCGCATGAGCGGCTTCAATCCTCGGAAAAGCAAAGGGCCGCACGAGCGGCTTCAATCCTCGGAAAAGCAAAGGGCCGCACGAGCGGCCCTTTTGCATTCGGCTTGCGCCGCGATCTCAGCGCTGACGCGCCTTGAAGCGCGGGTTGCTCTTGCAGATCACGAACACCTTGCCGCGGCGGCGCACGACCTTGCAGTCGCGGTGACGCTGCTTCGCGGACTTTAGCGAATTCAGTACTTTCATGGGAGAGCTCCTCGAAACAGCTTGCACAAAGACGCGCGAGAATAGCAGCGCCGCGGCCGGTTTGCCAAGAGGCGGCGAGGGTGGCGGACGTGCGGCGCGCATGGTAGCCAGTGGAGCAGGTCAGCGACTAGAGGGGAAATAGGCAGGAACCAGAGTGGCGGGCGTTACTCCGCTGGCCTGCCTTCTCCAGTTCCTACCTACCACCATTTTTTACCCGGACGTTATTGCAATCCAATTATCGCCCGGGTAAATTCAAGCTCCCGAACCGGAGCCCACCATGCACCCGCTCAGTCCTATCTATTGCATCGTGTTTCACCAGTCCCGCCGCATTGCCGCGGGTCCCGTCGCCGAAGCCGCGCGCGACGCACGCGAACAGCTCGGCGAGCACGCCGCGGAAGCGCAGGTCTTCGACGCCGAAAGCAGCAAGCCCATCGACATCGACTGGCGCGGTACGGCCGAGGAAGTCGCTGCGCGACTACGCATCGCGCCGGCCGAGCCGGTGCCCGCCGGGCGCGGACGGCCGAAGCTCGGCGTCGTCGCGCGCGAGGTCACACTGCTGCCGCGTCACTGGGAGTGGCTCGGCGAGCAGCGCGGCGGCGCGTCTGTCACGCTGCGCCGGCTCGTCGAACAGGCGCGGCAGGCCGATACCGGCACGACCCGGCGGCGCGCGCAGGAATCCGCGCACCGGTTCATGACCGCGATGGCCGGCAACGCCGAAGGTTTCGAGGAAGCGCTGCGCGCCCTGTTCGCGGGCGATGCGCTGCGTTTCGCCGAGCACACCGCGAGCTGGCCGGTCGACGTGCGCGAACACGCGCGCGTGCTCGCGATGCCGGCGTTGAGCGCGGCGGTTGAGCGATGACGTTTGCCGTGCCGACACCCCTCCTCACCCAATCCTGCCCGTGAAGAGGAGGGAGAGATAGATCAGCGCCGATAGGCCTGAGCCAGCGTATTCAGGTGCAGGCGTTCGGCGTCGCGCAGGAACGGCGCGATCAGCAGCATGACCTGATAGATGCCCTGGTTCAGGTCTTCCTGGTTCGGGTCGACGCGCGAATTGCGCACGGCGTTGAAGTTCAGCCAGAACGTCGTCAGCAGCAGCACGTTCTCGGCGCTCGCGCGGATCTCGTCGGCGGTCGCGCGCATGATCTCGGCCTGGGCGAGACCCTTGAGCACTTCCGACGCGCTGTTCGCGGCGCGATTGAGCATGCGGCCGAAATGCAGCTTCAGCTTGCGGTTGCGCGACAGGATGTCAACGAGGTCGCGATACAGAAACCGGTAGTCCCACATGCACTCGAAGACCCGATGCAACTGCATCCAGATGTCCTCGAGATTCGGCAGGCGTTCCTGCGGCACGCGCAGTGCTTCGTCCATGCGCGTTTCGTACGCGGCGAACAGCTGCTCGACGATGTCATCCTTGTTGCGGAAGTGATAGTAGAGATTGCCCGGGCTGATCTCGAGCTCGTCGGCAATGTGGTTCGTCGTTACGTTGGGCTCGCCCTGGGAGTTGAACATCACCAGGGCGATCTCGAGGATGCGCTCGCGCGTACGACGGGCCATCAACGATCTCCGCGCAGTTCGCGCAACGCAGGACTAGGCATTCAACCGCCGAGCTTCTTCACGAGGTCGACGTACTTCTGCATCGCCTCTTCGTTCTTCGTGCCCTTGAGCTTGGCCCAGGCTTCGTACTTGGCGGTGCCGACGAAATCGAAGAAGCCGGGCTTGGGGCCGGACACGTCGCCGACCGAGCCTTGCTTGTACAACGCATAGAGTTTCAGCAGCGTGTCGTTGTCGGGGCGCTCCGGAAGGTTCATCGCCTTCTTCGCCGCTTCCTCGAATTTGCTCGTCAGGTCGGACATGGTTCGCTCTCGGGGTGATCGGTTTTCCGCATCTGCGCGTGCGGTGAATGCGAGCTTGTATCACGCGTTCCCGGGACGGTCAACGCGATGCGGGACGTGCTCAATCATGCGTTTGAAACCCGCTTGGAAAGCGCCCCGCAGCGGGACTATCTTATGGCCCTGAAGGAGAGCAACGAGGCAGAGCAGTGCGCATCGAAGGCCGGCATGCGTGCCCGGTTTCCGCAGCGCGTCCGCTCATCATCGCGGGGCGACATGCCCGATCAGACGCGCCGCGCAGCCGGCGCGACATCGCAAGGGGAAACGAATGACCTATTTCGTCACCGGTGCCACCGGCTTCATCGGTCGTCATCTCGTCGCCAATCTGCTCGAGCGCAAGGGCACGATCTACTGCCTCGTGCGCAAAGGCTCCGCCGACAAGTTCGAGCAGCTCAGGGAAAGCCTCGGCGCGGACGAGAAGCGTCTGGTCGCGGTGACCGGCGACTTGTCCAAGCCGCGGCTCGGCGTGACGCCGGCGCTGCTGAAGACGCTGACCGGCAAGGTCCAGCATTTTTTCCATCTTGCGGCTTTGTACGATCTGGCGGCCGACGCCGAAAGCCAGCACGTCGCGAACATGGACGGCACGCGTCATGCGATGGAGCTTGCCGACGCGGTCAAGGCCGGCTGCTTCCATCACACGAGTTCCATTGCAGCGGCAGGTCTGTATCCCGGCGTGTTCCGCGAGGACATGTTCGACGAGGCCGAGGATCTCGATAACCCGTACTTCCGCACCAAGCACGATTCCGAAGGCCTCGTGCGCAAGGAATACCGGCGCCCGTGGCGCATCTATCGTCCCGGCATCGTCATCGGCAATTCGTCCAACGGCGAGATGGACAAGATCGACGGGCCCTACTATTTCTTCCGTCTCATCAAGAAGCTCCGTCAGACGCTGCCGCCGTGGGTGCCGACCGTCGGCCTGGAGGGCGGACGCCTGAACCTCGTGCCGGTGGACTGGGTCGCGAGCGCAATGGACCACATCGCGCACAAGGCCGGCCTCGACGGGCATTGCTTCCACCTGACCGATCCGGCGCCGCGGCGCATCGGCGAGGTGCTGAACATCTTCGCGCGCGCCGGTCATGCGCCGCAGATGACGATGCGCCTCGACGCCCGCATGTTCGCCTTCATTCCGCAGGGCATCCGCGCGGCGCTCGGCAGCCTGCCGCCGATCAAGCGCTTCACCAACGTGATCCTGCGCGACTTCGGCATCCCGCGCGAAGTCATGAAGTTCATCAACTATCCGACGCGCTTTGACTGCCGGGAGACCGAGCGTGCGCTGAAGGGCTCGAAGATCAAGCTGCCCAAGCTCGAGGACTACGCCTGGCGCATCTGGGACTCCTGGGAGCGTCATCTCGACCCGGATCTGTTCGTCGATCACT
>CAMLLF010000430.1 GCA_946480705.1 uncultured Lysobacteraceae bacterium
AGCTCAGGGTTCACCAACTGCAGACCGGGTTGGAACAGCTCGGCGCGGATCAGCAGCGCCAGGACGCCGCCGACCATCAGCATGGTGAATGCGAACAGCAGGTACAGCGTACCGATGTCCTTGTGGTTGGTCGTGAAGACCCAGCGGTTCCAGAAGCCCTGCGGCTTGTGGTCGTGGTCGTCGTGGTGATCGGCGTGATGACCGGCGGCGGCGTGCGTAGCCATGGATTCGACCTCGTACTAAGACTTAGCCCTGCGGCGCAGCGGCGGGAGCCGGCGCGGCAGCGGGAGCGGGAGCGGCGGCGGCTGCCTGCTGAGCAGCGAGCCACTGGTCGAATTCGGCCTTCGGCTTGGCTTCGACGACGATGGGCATGAAGCCGTGGTCCTGGCCGCAGAGTTCGGCGCACTGGCCGCGGTAGACGCCGGGCTGTTTGATCAGGGTCCAGGCGTCGTTGATGATGTCGGGGATCGCATCGGTCTTCCAGCCGAGGGCCGGCACCCACCACGCGTGAATCACGTCGTCGGCGGTGATGACGAAGCGGATCTTCGCGTTGGTCGGCAGCACGAGCGGCTTGTCGACATTGAGCAGATAGGTGGCTTCGTCGCCGACCTTGACCGCGTGCGGGTCGAGGCCCGAGTTCAGCTGGCGCGTCTTGTCGCTGTCGGCGTCGAGCTTGGAGACGAAGTTCACGCCGGTCGGCTTGCCGTCGTAATCGACGTATTCGTAGCGCCACTTCCACTGGTAGCCCGTGATCTTCACGGTCAGCACCGGGTTGGACGTGTCGGCCTGCTTGACGAGGATCTCCGTGGCCGGCCAGGCCATGGCGACGAGGATCACGACGGGGAGGGCGGTCCAGATCACTTCGGCCTTGGTGTTGTGGCTCCACTGAGCCGCGACCGCGCCCTTGGACTTGCGGAACTTGAACATCGC
Organism: uncultured Lysobacteraceae bacterium; assembly: GCA_946480705.1. The sequence goes on from CAMLLF010000430.1 coordinate 931, forward strand.
ATAGGCCATCGCGCCGAACACGATGATGCCGATGACGACGCATACCCACAGCGCGATCATGTGCGCGTGGTAGGCGTTTTCCGACGACTCGGTGACACCCTTGCCCATGTTCAGCTGCCAGCGCGCCGGCATGCTGGAGGCATGGACCATTCCCGCCGTCGTCGCGAGCGCGACCGCCGAGACGGCGCGCGCGATACGCGTAGTTGCCAGAGACTTCATTGCCATCACCCTAAAGCCATCCCAGTCGTTGGGGCCGCCGCCGTCCACGAGCCGCGCGAACCGTCGAAACGGTTCGCCCGACCAGCGTCCGGCCACGCACCGAATGCCATTGCGCCACCGATCGCAAGCCCGGCTGGTGGGCCGTGGAACGCGCCGTCGTGCGACAGCGCAGGCCGGAGGCGTTGCGCAGTTTCGACGATGAGGCTGGTCCGCAGGATCGGCACTGTCGCTTGCGGCGGCGGCGGCGCGAGGGCCGCGCCCGCAGCAGCGACAGGCGTAGAACCGCGAAATGATAGTGGCTAGGCCGGACACGGGCAAGGAAACCGGCGCGTGGCCGCACGGCGTCCGGTGCCGCGTTCCACCGGGCCCTGCGGCGAATTGCCGCAGTACCGATCCCTTCGCCGACATGGCGATTTGGTGCTTGACCGGCCCACACCCCCCTCTAGAATCGCGAGCCTCCATGCCGGGCTTGGGCCAGGCCGGCAGTCCACCAGCGAGATCCTCCGTGAGTGCCGACATCCTGACACCCGAACTGCCCGCGCCGGCCGACGCCGCGCGCGCGCGCATGACCGCCGCGTACTGCCGCGACGAAACCGAAGCGGTCAACGAGCTCGTGGCCCAGGCCGCGCTGCCGCCGGCGGAACGCGACCTCGTGCTGGCCCGCGCCGGCGAACTCGTCGCCCGCGTCCGCGCCAAGGCCGACCAGAAATCCGCGGTCGAGTCGTTCATGCGCGAATACGACCTTTCCTCGGAGGAAGGCGTGCTGCTGATGTGTGTGGCCGAGGCGCTGCTGCGCATTCCCGACAAGGAAACCGCCGACAAGCTGATTTCCGACAAGCTCGGCGACGCGAACTGGGAATCGCACCTGGGCAAGAGCGATTCGATGCTCGTCAATGCCGGCACCTGGGGCCTGATGCTGACCGGCAAGCTCGTCACGCTGGCCGACGAGACCCAGCGCAATTTCCTCGGCGCGCTCAAGCGCCTGATCGGCCGCGCCGGCGAACCCGTGATCCGCCTGGCCGTGCGTCAGGCGATGCGCATCATGGGCCACCAGTTCGTCATGGGCCGCACGATCAAGGAAGCGCTCGACCGGGCCGAGGAAAAGGACAACCGCGCCTACCGCTATTCCTACGACATGCTCGGCGAAGGCGCGCTGACGACGCCCGACGGCGAGCGCTACCACCGCGCCTATGTCGATGCGATCAAGTCGCTCGGCGCGCGCGGGCCGTTCGCGAACGTGCTCGATGCGCCGTCGATCTCGATCAAGCTGTCGGCGCTGCATCCGCGCTACGAAGTCGCCAAGCGCGAGCGCGTGTTCGCCGAACTGCAGCCGAAACTGCTCGAGCTCGCGCGGCTCGCGAAGGCGCAGGGCATCTGCCTGACCGTCGACGCCGAGGAATCCGAGCGCCTGGAAATCTCGCTCGACCTGATTGCCGCCGTGCATGCGGATCCGTCGCTGGCCGGCTGGCAGGGCTTCGGCCTCGCCGTCCAGGCCTACCAGAAGCGCGCACCGTTCGTGATCGACTGGCTGGCCGAGAAGGCCAAGGCCAACGGCCAGCGCTGGTGCGTGCGCCTGGTCAAGGGCGCGTACTGGGATTCCGAGGTCAAGCGCGCGCAGGAAGGCGGCCATGCCGGCTATCCGGTGTTTACGCGCAAGCCGAACACGGACGTGTCGTACCTCGCCTGCGCGCGCCGGCTGTTCGACTACGGCGACCTGTTCTATCCGGCCTTCGCGACCCACAACGCGCACACGATCGCGGCGATCCACCACATGGCCCGCGGCCGTCCGTTCGAGTTCCAGCGCCTGCACGGCATGGGTGCCGACCTCTACGCCGAGGTCGTCGGCGAACGCAATCTCAACGTGCCATGCCGCGTCTACGCGCCGGTCGGCTCGCACGAGGACCTGCTGCCGTACCTGGTCCGCCGCCTTCTGGAAAACGGCGCAAATACCAGTTTTGTCAATCGCATCGTCGACGAAAGCCTGTCGATCCGCGACCTCGTCGCCGACCCGGTCGAGGTCGTGCGTCATTTCACTACGAAGCCGCATCCGCGCATTCCGCAGCCGGCCGGCCTGTTCGGGGAACAACGGAAGAATTCCATGGGTGCCAATCTCGGTAACGACAACGAACTCAAGGCGCTCGCCGACGCGATCGCCGCCTCGCCGCAGACCTGGACGGCCAAGCCGCTCGTGCCGGGTGCGAGCGTTTCCGGCGCGAGCGTCGCCGTGACCGATCCGGCCGACCGCCGCCGCAGCGTCGGCAGCTGGCAGCCGGCCGATGCGGCGACGGTCGAGAAGGCCATCGCGAACGCCGTCGCCGCGCAGCCGGACTGGGATCGCACGCCGGCCGCGGGCCGCGCGAAGATCCTCGAACACACCGCCGACCTCATGGAAACGCACCGCGGCGAGCTGATCGCGCTGTGCGTGCGCGAGGCCGGCAAGACGATTCCCGATGCGATCGCCGAAGTGCGCGAAGCGGTCGACTTCTGCCGCTACTACGCCGCGCAGGCGCGCAAGATGCTCGCCCACGGCGAGGCGCTGCCGGGGCCGACCGGCGAGTCCAACCAGCTGTTCCTGCACGGCCGCGGCGTGTTCGTCGCGATCAGCCCGTGGAACTTCCCGCTCGCGATCTTCATGGGGCAGGTCGTCGCGGCGCTCGTCGCCGGCAACACCGTGATCGCCAAGCCCGCCGAACAGACCAACCTCGTCGCGTTCCGCGCCACGCAGCTGCTGCAGGAGGCCGGCGTGCCGGCCGGCGTGCTGCAGTTCGTGCCGGGCGACGGCGCGACGGTCGGCGCGGCGCTGTGCAACGACCCGCGCATCGCCGGCGTCGTGTTCACCGGCTCGACCGAAACCGCGCGCGCGATCAACCGCGCGCTCGCCGCGCGCGACGCCGCGATCGCCGTGCTGATCGCCGAAACCGGCGGCCAGAACGCGCTGATCGCCGACTCCTCGTCGCTGCCGGAACAGGTCGTCAAGGACGCCGTCAGCAGCGCGTTCTACTCGGCCGGCCAGCGCTGCTCGTGCGCGCGCATCCTGTTCGTGCAGGAGGACATCGCCGACAAGGTCGTCGCGATGCTCGCCGGCGCGATGGACGAACTGAAGGTCGGCGAACCGCGCCTGCTGTCGACCGACATCGGCCCGGTCATCGACGAGGACGCGAAGAAGATCCTCGAGGATCACGCCGCGCGCATGGACAAAGAGGCGAAGCTGATCAAGGTCGCCACGCTCGGCGCCGGCACGGAACACGGCACGTTCTTCGCGCCGCGCGCCTATGAGATTTCCTCGCTCGGCCAGCTCAAGCGCGAAGTGTTCGGCCCG
>CAMLLF010000431.1 GCA_946480705.1 uncultured Lysobacteraceae bacterium
ACGCGCTCTGCGGATCGAGCGCGAGCGCCGCGCGCGCTTCGTGTTCGGCGGCCGCGAGCCGGCGGCGCTCGACAAGGCACAGGGCGAGCAGCGCATGCGCGGTCACGTTCTGCACGTCGAGGCTCAGCGCGCCCGTGAGGCTGTGAATCGCGCCGTCGAGGTTGCCCTGCAGCATCTGCTGCCGCGCGAGCGCGATCAGGGAAGAAGCATTGTCGACGTTCATCGCAGCACCAGTCCGAGCAGGCCGGATCCGAGCAGCGGACTGACCGTCGGCCGCACGATCGCGATGCCGAGCATCAATACCACGACGCCGTTCTTGCTCTCGCCGCCGAAATGACTGAACAGCTCGAACGTGCGGGCCTGCAACATGAAGACGCCGTAAGTCGCCGACAGCATGACCGCGACCGCAACGAGGTAGAGATAGGGCAGTGCGCTCTTGTCGATCCAGCCCGCCTCCAACGCGGCGAACATCGTCAGCAGCGCGACCGCCTTTCCGCCGAGCGCCAGTGCGGTCAGTGCGATTTCGCGTTTGAGCGTCGGACTGCCGAGTGCGAACCCATTCAGTACGAACCAGGCCAGACCGAACCAGGGCCCGATCAGCATCGTGCTCAGGAACGGCCACATCGGATCGGTCGCCGCCGACTGCAGCGCGCCGGGACGGGGTTCGTCGGGAAGGTGGTAGGTCGCCATGTCAGTTCTTTCCGTGCTTGCGGATGAACTCAAGCACCTCGTCGTACTGCCCGCTCTCGTTGGCGTAGCGCGCGTAGTTGCGCGCCGTCGTGAGCCACTCGAGCGTCGTCGGCCGGATCTGCGCGAGCGCGGCTTTCAGATGTTCGGTGGCCAGCGGCACTTCGTCGCCGGCCGCGAGGCTCGCGTCGATCGCTTCGTCGGCCGCGCTGTCCACGAGGTGGCGCAGGTCCGCACCGGAAAAAGCCGAGGTCGTGCGCGCTAGCCCGGCGATGTCGATCGCGCCGGCGAGCGGCCGGTCGCGCAGCAGCGCGGTCAGGATTTCCTCGCGCGCGGCCTGGTCCGGCGGCGGCACGAACAGCACGCGATCGAAGCGACCGGGCCGCCGGAACGCCGGATCGATGGCCCAGGGCACGTTGGTCGCGCCGAGAATCAGCACACCCTGGTTGTTCTGCGCGAAGCCGTCGAGTTCCGCGAGGAACTGGCTGACGAGTTTCGCCGTGGTCGCTTCGCGCGAATATTCGCGCTTGGCGCCGAGCGCCTCGATCTCGTCGAAGAACATGACGGCCGGCGCGCTGCGCCGCGCATGCTCGAACAGCGCGTGCAGCTTGCGCTCGGATTCGCCCATCCACATGTCGAGCACGTCGTTTATCGCGACGTTGAAAAACTTCGCGCCGCATTCGCCGGCGGTCGCGCGTGCAAGCAGCGTCTTGCCGCAGCCCGGCGGGCCGTACAGCAGAATGCCGCCGCCGGCCTTGCGCCGGAAGCGTTCGAACAGCGAGGGTTTCTGGAACGGCGTGATGATGCGGCGCCGGATCTGCTGCTTGACCTCCGCGAGGCCGCCGACGTCCGCAAACGTGACGCGCTCGGTTTCCGGAGCAAGGCGGCGCACGACGTCATCCGGATCGACCTCGTCCGCCGCAATCGTCCGTTCCGCGCCGAAGCGGCGTGCCGCGTCGAGCGAGACGACCTTGCCGCGCAGCTCGGCACCGAGTCGTTCGTCCTCGAGCGTCGGATTGCGCTCGACTGCGCTGCGGTATTCGCGCTCCGCGTCGTCACGCCGATTCAGCGCGAGCAATGCGCGCGCGCGCGCGAGCGCGGCGTCCGGCGTGTCGTCGCCGGCGAGTTGCAGCGCACGTTCGCTGTCGCCGTGCAGTCCGGCGAGACGGGAAAGCCGAAGGCGCAGTTCCGGCGGCAGGGCGAGCACCTGTTGCGCGGACAGTGCGTCCTGCACGCGGCGCGCGCGTGCATGATCGTTCGCGTCGACGCAGGCGGCCAGCAACAGCTCGGCCAGCGGCTGGTTGTCAGGTGTCGCGGTCAGCGCGCGCTCGAGGCCGTCCAACTGATCGGTTTGCATGGGATCGTGAGCCTGCTGAAAGTCGCGAGCTTGCCAAGAGCTACCGGCCCGGACAAGCTTCGACTTTCCGTACGATTCCGCTTGCGCGCAAGCGCGGCGCGCCTCATGAGCCCACCCCTGGTCGTCGTCTGGCTGGTCATCGCCAATCTGGTCATGTTCGCGGCGCAGTGGGCGCTCGGCGATCGCATGGCGCTGTATTTCGCGCTGTGGCCGCCGGGCGAGCACGTCGTCGGCATGGCCGGCGCACGCACGATCGTCGCCGGGTTCCAGCCGCTGCAGCTCATCACCTACGGATTCCTGCACGGCGGCGTCGGCCACGTCGCGATCAACCTGACCGGCCTTCTGCTGTTCGGGCCGATGGTCGAGCGCTGCATGGGCGGCGGCCATTTCCTGTTCTATTACGCGTTCTGTCTTGTCAGCGCCGGCGTGTGCCAGTTGCTGCTCGGGCTCGGCGACGGTATCGGTGCGACCGTCGGCGCGTCGGGCGCGATCTACGGCGTGCTCGCGGCGGCCGCATTGCTGTATCCGGATCGAAAGGTGCTGCTCCTCCCGCTGCCCGGCGAACTCGAAGCGCGCACGCTGGCACTGCTGCTCGGCGGCCTCTCGGTGCTCCACGGCGTCACCGGCACGCAGGCCGGTACGGCGCATTTCGCGCATCTCGGCGGTATGGCCGGCGGATGGCTGCTCGTCCAGTACTGGCGCGGGCGTCTGCCGGTGAAGCCGCGTCGCCTGCTCGTTCCCTGAGCCTCCTGCCATCACCCCCAGCCCACGGCGTCCGTTGTAGCATCTGCCGGAAACCGGACGCGGCAGCGGCGCCGGCGCCGACCGATCAAGGAAGCTCGCCGTGAGTGAAAAAAACCACTTCTCCATGATTCGCGGTTTTCATCTGGCCGACTGGTTCACGCTGGCCAATGCCGCCTGCGGCATGGCCGCGGTGTTCGCGGCGATGGCGAGCATCGCGCCGGGCAGCAACGTGAGCCTGCTGCTCGCTGCCGCGTTCATCCCGGCGGCGTTCGTGTTCGACGTGCTCGACGGGCGCATCGCACGCTGGCGCCAGCAGCAGTCCGCGCTCGGCCGCGAACTCGATTCGCTCGCCGACGTGATCTCCTTCGGCGTCGCGCCCGCGGCGATCGGCTATGCCGCGGGCATGCGCGGCTTCTGGGACTGCGCCGTCCTCGGCTACTTCGTCTGCTGCGGCGTCAGCCGCCTCGCGCGCTACAACATCACGGCCGAAGCGCTGTCCTCGAACGAGTCGGGCAAGGTCAAGTATTTCGAAGGCACGCCGATCCCGACGAGCCTGCTGCTCGTCGTCCTCGTCGCCGTCGCCGCGTGGCAGGGCCGGATCGGCGACGCGCTCTGGTTCGGCGCCGTCGACGTCGGCCCCTGGACCCTGCATCCGCTCGTGCTGGTCTACGCCGTGTCGGGCTCGCTGATGATCAGCAAGACGCTGCGCATTCCGAAATTCTGACGCGATGCGCCCGATGCGGCGCTGACAGAAACGTCCCACCGCGTGCGAGAACTCGCACGCCGCTGCCACCTATGCGTGCCGGTACGCCGAAGCGACCGGCTCGTCGGGGCGGCGTGTCCGGCCCCGAGCGTCATCAGGAGCTGAATAGGGAGGGAGCATGTCCGCACGGTCCGTTTTCCGCATTGTCTGCAGCGCGGTTGTCGCCTGCTGCACCATTTTCACCGTCATCGCCACCGCCACCGCCAGCCAGCTCGCGCCGCAGTCCGCCGACGAGCTGGCTTCGGCGCCGCGCATCGTCGTGGCCGATCTGGAATCGGCGCAGTCGCGCTGGAATCCGCAGCGCACGCTGATCGTCACCGACTACCGCTTCCGTCGCGTCGAGGCGCTGCGCGGAACCTTCGACGCCGCGTTCGTGCTGACCCAGGGCGGCGGCACGGTCGGCGACGAGACGCATCGTCTCAGCGACCTGCCGCTGTTTCGCACCGGCGCGCGCTATCTGCTGATCCTCAACGCCGCGGACAATCCCGTGTTCTCGTCGGTGCGCTACGGCGCGGCCGGTGCGCTCGAACTCGACGGGGCCGGCGAGCGCATCGTCGGCGGCGAACGCCTCGACGAATTCCGCGTGCGCGTGCGGCGCAGCGCCGTGCTCGACGACGCCGCGCTGCGGCCCGCCGCACACGGCAAGCACTACCCCGCGAGCGTCTGGCGTCCCGAGGAACAGCCCGTCGCGCTGCCGATGGATCGGCCCGCCGCCGCTGCGCCCGCGTTCGTTCCGCCGGAAAGCCGCGCGCTGCAGCACGCGGCGCTGCCGGGCCTGGTCGAGTCCGCGTCGCCGTTCGTGCCGCACTATCTCGTGCAGCGCTGGCCCGCGCCGACGATCACGTTCAACCCGTTGCCGCTGACCTGGGCGTGGTCGCCCTACGACCAGCATCAGATGGCGCACTGGAACCAGTAC
>CAMLLF010000432.1 GCA_946480705.1 uncultured Lysobacteraceae bacterium
TCGCGATCCTCGACACGCCGGGCGAGCCCGACGGCGGCACCGCGCAGATCGCGCGCAGCCGCGGCGAGATCGCGCTCGAACGCGTCTCGCTGCGCTATCCGGGCGCGAGCAGCGACGCGCTGCACGAAGTCGATCTGTTCTGTCCGGCCGGCAAGGTCACCGCACTCGTCGGACGTTCCGGCAGCGGCAAGACCACGCTCGCGAGCCTGATCCCGCGCTTCTACGAACCCGGTACCGGCCGCGTGCTGCTCGACGGCCGCCCGCTCACGGAGTGGACGCTGGCGAGCCTGCGCGACCAGATCGCGCTCGTGAGCCAGCACGTCGTGCTGTTCAACGATTCGATCGCGCGCAACATCGCCTACGGCGCGCTCGGCGGCGCGACGCGCGAACGGATCCGCGAAGCCGCCGCGGCGGCCAATGCACTCGAATTCATCGAACGCCTGCCCGACGGACTCGACAGCCGCGTCGGCGAGGGCGGCGCGCTGCTCTCGGGCGGCCAGCGCCAGCGCATCGCGATCGCGCGCGCGCTCGTCATCGCGCATCGGCTCAGCACGATCGAGCACGCCGACCAGATCGTCGTGCTCGACCAGGGACGCATCGTCGAAACCGGCCGCCACGACGAACTGCTCGCGCGCGGCGGCCACTACGCGGCGCTGCACCGCATGCAGTTCCACGACACCGCGGGCGCATGAACGCCGCGGCGCGGCGCGAACGCGTCTGGTATCACGGCGCCGAGGTGCCGATCAGCTGGGGCGTGCTCGCGCGCCTCTACGGCGGCGTGACCGCGCTGCGCCGGCGCGCCTATGCGCGCGGCTGGCTGCGCCGGCATCCGGTCGGCAAGCCCGTCGTCGTCGTCGGCAACATCAGCGTCGGCGGCACCGGCAAGACGCCGCTGACGATCGCGCTGGTCCGCGCGCTCGCCGCGCGCGGCCTGCGCGCCGGCGTCGTCAGCCGCGGCTACGGCGGCAGCGCCAAAGGACCGCTGCTGCTCGATGCGGATGCAACGCCCGCGCAGGTCGGCGACGAACCGCTGCTGATCCGCGATCTCGGCGGTGCGCCCGTCGTCGTCGGCCGCGATCGCGTCGCCGCGGCGCGACTGTTGATCGCGAGCGCCGACATCGACGTCGTGCTCGCCGACGACGGTCTGCAGCACTACCGGCTGCATCGCGACGTCGAGATCTGCGTGATCGACGGCGCGCGCCGCTTCGGCAACCGCCGGCTGCTGCCGGCCGGCCCGCTGCGCGAGCCGCTGTCGCGGCTCGAACACGTCGACTTCCGGGTCTGCAACGGCGGCCTCGCCCATGCCGACGAAGTCCAACTGCATCTGCGCGACGACGGCGCGCTGAACCTCGTCGACGGCCGTCATGTCGCGCTCGACGCGTTCGCCCATCGCCGCGTGCATGCGGTCGCCGGCATCGGCCATCCGCGCCGCTTCTTCGACAGCCTGCGCGCCGCGCGCATCGACGCGATCGAGCACGCCTTCGCCGATCATCATCTGTTCGGCCCGGCGGATCTCGCGTTCGGCGACGGCCTGCCCGTGCTCATGACCGGCAAGGACGCGGTCAAATGCCGCGCGTTCGCGCAACCGGACTGGTGGCAGGTCGCCGTGCAGGCGCAACTGCCCGAGCGCTTCCTCGATTCGGTCGCGGCGCGCATACGCGCGGCAGCTCTCGAAAGCGCAGCCCTCGAAAACTAGGGGCCGCGGCCGCATCTGCGAACGATCCCTCTTCGCTCCGGACAGCGCCGTGCTCGATTTCCGCTTCGACAATGCCTTCGTGCGCGAACTGCCGGGCGATCCCGACACCAGCCTGCAGTCGCGCCAGGTCGTTGGTGCGGCCTATTCGCGCGTGCAGCCGACGCCGGTCGCGGCACCGCGGCTGCTCGCGTATTCGGCCGAGGTCGCCGCGCTGCTCGATCTCGATCGCGCCGAGGTCGAATCGCCGGCGTTTGCCGAGGTCTTCGGCGGCAACCGCGTGCTGCCCGGCATGCAGCCCTACGCCGCGAACTACGGCGGCCATCAGTTCGGCAACTGGGCCGGCCAGCTCGGCGACGGCCGCGCGATTTCGCTCGGCGAGACGATCAATCGCGCCGGGCAGCGCTGGGAACTGCAGCTCAAGGGCGCGGGCCCGACACCGTACTCGCGCCGCGCCGACGGCCGCGCCGTGCTGCGATCCTCGATCCGCGAATTCCTCTGCAGCGAAGCGATGCATCACCTCGGCGTGCCGACGACGCGCGCGCTGTGCCTCGTCGGCACCGGCGAAGCGGTCGAACGCGACATGTTCTACGACGGCCATCCGCGCGACGAACCCGGCGCGATCGTCTGCCGCGTCGCGCCGTCGTTCATCCGCTTCGGCAATTTCGAACTGCCGGCCTCGCGCGGCGACGCCGCGCTGCTGCGCCGGCTTGCCGACTTCACGATCGCGCGCGATTTTCCCGCGATCGCTGCCGCGCACGCGCCGGGCAGCGAGGCTGCGTATGCAGCATGGTTCGCCGAGGTCTGCGTGCGCACGGCCGTGCTGATCGCGCACTGGATGCGCGTGGGCTTCGTACACGGCGTCATGAACACCGACAACCTGTCGATACTCGGGCTCACGATCGACTACGGACCTTACGGCTGGATCGACAACTTCGATCCGGACTGGACGCCGAACACGACCGATCGCGAGCGCCGGCGCTACCGCTTCGGGCAACAAGTACAGATTGCGTACTGGAACCTCGGCTGCCTCGCCAGCGCGATCGCACCGCTGTTCGCCGCGCACGACGCGCTGCACGCGGGCCTGCAGCGTTTCGTCGAAACGTTCGTCGAGGCCGATCGCGCGAACATCGCGGCGAAGCTCGGCCTGCGCGACTGCGGCGACGACGACGTCGCGCGCATGCAGGCGCTGCACGCGCTGCTGCAGGACGCCGAGGTCGACATGACGATCTTCTTCCGCGGCCTCGCACGGATCGACGCAGGCGCGGGCACCGCCGCGCTGCGCGGAGCGTTCTACGACGAGGCGAAGTTCGCCGCCTCGCTGCCCGCGTTCGACGCCTGGCTGCAGGACTACGCGGCGAGACTCGCGCAGGACGCGATGCCCGACGAAGCGCGCCGCGCGCGCATGAACGCGGCGAACCCGTGCTACGTGCTGCGCAATTACCTGGCCCAGCAGGCGATCGATCGTGCCGAGGGCGGCGATCTCGGCGGCGTGCACGACCTGCTGGACGTATTGAGGCGTCCCTACGACGAACAGGCCGGACGCGAGGCATTCGCACAGCGCAGACCGGACTGGGCGCGCCAGCGGGCGGGATGTTCGATGCTGTCGTGCAGTTCGTGATGCACGCGACGTTGCGGTTCGCGGCGCTCCCGGCAACCCACGTTCTGCAACACGATCTGCATTAAGTTCCGCGATGGCGCGGTCGGCGGTTTCATCGCAACCGTTGTCGCGCGTCGCCGGCGTTCCGATACCGGATCGGCCAGTCTCCGTCGGCGTCATGGCGGTCTGATGACAGTTTTCGGCGTCACGCACGCGAGCGAACGACTGCAATATTTCCGTAACGAGCCCGACATACCCTGCGCGCCTCCCCAACGCTCACGGGCTTTTAACCATGAAACTGCGTACCCAGGGCCTTCTTGCTCTCGCCGTCACCGCGGCGCTCGCCGGCAACGCACACGCCGAGATCGCGATCGACGTCATCAACGGCAGTGAAGTCAGTCTCGAAGGCCTGATGCAGGCCGACGGCAGCTGGTTCCACAACGACGTCGCCGACCTCAATGCCGCCTCGCCCGCGGGCAACGACGGCAAGGACAGCGAATTCGACATGCGCCGCGCCGAAGTCATCCTCAAGGGCAAGGGCGGCCGCTTCGACTGGACCCTGGGCTACGACGGCAAGGCCAACAAGTACCTCGACGCCAACATCAAGTGGAAGCTCGGCACGAACTATCTGATGGCCGGCCAGTACAAGCAGCCGAACAGCCTCGAAGAACTGACGAGCACGCGCCACAACGATTTCATCTCCAAGGCCATGGTCACGAACCTGTTCGGCGTCGCGCGCCGCGTCGGCGTGGCCTACGGCGACGACCAGCCGAACTTCGGCTACCAGGTCAGCTATTTCGGCCGTGAGCTCACGCGCAACCTCAACCAGGGCCAGGGCTTCGGCGGCCGCGTCTACTTCGCGCCGATGGCCGAAACCGGCAATATCCTGCACTTCGGCGTCTCCGCGCTCGACTACGACACCGACGCCGACACCGCGCGCCCGCGCGTGCGTCCGGACGCCGACCAGGCGACGGTCCGTCTCATCGACACCGGCAACATCCTCAATGCCGACCGCCAGCGCACCTACGGCGTGGAAGGCCTCTGGGTCGGCGGTCCGATCAAGGTCCAGGCCGAATACATGCGCTCGACCGTGTCGCGGTCCTGCCCGGTGTGCTCGGAGATCAGGCCGAGCACCGTGTCGCGGGTGTGCCGCAGGTCCTCGGCCTGGATCAC
>CAMLLF010000433.1 GCA_946480705.1 uncultured Lysobacteraceae bacterium
CGGATTCGCGGTTCCAGCCGAAGAATGCGCCAAGCGCGTCAGCTTCTATAGACATGCGGACGTAGTAGTAAAGCTTGAATTGCCTCACCGTGCCGATCAGCGAGCGCGTCAGCAGCTTTGACGCGGCAGGTAAGTTGTAGCGTCGCAACGCAATGTAGGCTGAGTTGACGGGCGTAATATGGATCAGCTCACCGAATGTATACGTCGAGATCGCGATATCGTATGCCAGCGACGCATGGTAGTCGGCCTCGAACAGCTTCTCCTGCAGCACCAGTAACTCGGCAAGACGATGATGAAATATGGCGGCGTTGCCGCGCGCTTCTGGTGGGTTGGCGGCGATTGCTCGCCGAACCAATCGTTCTGCTTCAGTGAGATTGCGGTATGAGAAATACTGTTGATCTGCGGCGTAGTAGTTGATGCTAGCCGTCGTGCGATGGGTCTTGCCGAATATGCGTTCGCTCGATTCAATGGCACGCCGATACAGTTCGCGCCCTTCGTCGAGGCGCTTGAGACCATCGTAGACAGAAGCAAGTCCACCGAGCAGCGCCGGCATCGTTTTGTGGTTCTCGCCGTAGAGCGAAATTTGCAGCGCAACTGCTTCTTCGTAGAGCGGCAAAGCGGCTGCAAATTCCGAGTAGACCGAATGCGATCGAGCGGTCTGCCGCAGCGTTTCGATGTACAGGGCATCGTGTGTTCGGCCGCCATTGCGCATGTCGTTCAACAAAATTCCCGCTTCCCGCTGGTAGTCAAGATGAGTTCCGGCGGCGTATAGGCCCGACGCCCGCTGGAGGCGTATCCAGTCCACTCGCTCGGGTTTGTAGTCGGCCCGTTTCGCGAGTTGCTTCAAGGCCATTTCGGTGGAGCGCAGGCTGCCCGGGTTGTCGCCGCTGCCCTGCAACGCTCGAATTTTTGCCTCCCACAATCGGTGGAGCAGTTCGCCGTCGGCGTAGATAGCCGCATCGCCTGCGAGTTCGAGGCCTTGTGTCGCTATCTGGTTTGCTGAGGCGAAACTGTTGGTCAGCAGCGCCGTTTCCGCTTCGGCGAGCGATTGCTGTATACGCAGTTCGCGAGATGGCTCGGCAAGCTGATTCAGCTCATTGCGGGCAAGTTCCGTCTGGCGAATGGCTTCGGGAATGCGTTGCAGCAGATAGAAAAGGTGCGCGAGTGTCTGCGCGAGCGTGGCGCGCAATGCCGGATCGAGTCCGGTACTGTTGTTTTGCAGCGATGCAGCGGCATTGTCGACGAGTTCGGTCGCACGTAGATCGCGGGTCAAGCCTTGCGCTCGGTCGCTTCCTTGGAACGCGCCGACGAGAAAATCGGTAACGCGCTGCGCATGGTCGCGCTGCAGTTGTGCCGCCTCCAGCGCGGCGACGGCGCGATCGCGCTCGGCGTTCGCGCGCAGCGACTGGGCGATCGACAGTGCGGTCATGGCGATGACGGCGAGTCCGAGCACGCTTGCGACGACGGTCGTGACCCGGTTGCGCCGGACCAGCATGCGCAGGCGATACCAGCGCTCCGACGCGCGCGCCTGGATCGGGCGCAGGTCGAGCACGTTCTGCAGATCGGCGGCGAGGTCATCGACGGAGCGATAGCGATCGGCGGGATCCTTGCGCAAGGTGCGAGCGACGATCGTGTCGAGGTCGCCGCGCAGTGTGTTCGTGAGTGCCGATGGATCGGCGGCGTGTCGCCGTGCCGCCATTTCGGGATTGCCCGCGGCGGCGAGCGCACTTGCGAGCGGTGCCGGCTGTTCGGCAATGCGACGAAGCAGGTCCCGGTCGCCGTCGAGATCGAACGGCAGGTGTCCGCTCAGCAATTCGCAAAGCAGGCAGCCGAGGCCATAGACGTCCGTGGCCACGGTCGTCGCCGCACCGCGAATCTGCTCCGGCGCCGCGGTGCGCAGCGAGAAATAGTTCTGTCCGACCGTCGTATCGCGCGCCTGGGAATCGGCCAAGGATTTCGCGATGCCGAAGTCGAGCAGTCGCGGCCGGCCCTCGGCGTCGACGAGGATATTGTTCGCCTTGATGTCGCGATGCAGGACGAGGCGGCGATGCGCATAGGCGACCGCGTCGCAGACGTCGAGGAACAACGCGATGCGCGCGCGCAGGTCGAGCGAAGCTTCGTCGCAATGGCGCGTCAGCGGCACGCCGTCGACGTATTCCATCGCGAAGAACGGACGACCATCAGGCAGCTCGCCGGCGTCGATGAAACGCGCGATATACGGATGATCGAGTCCGGCGAGGATGCTGCGCTCGCGGCGCAGTTGTTCGACGAGGCGCCGGCCGTCGGCGGCGCGCGGCACGATCTTCAGCGCGACGCGCTGCGTGGTGTCGCCGAGTTCGCGCGTGGCGAGATAGACGCGACCCATGCCGCCTTCGCCGATCAGGCGTTCGAGGCGGAATTCCGCGATCGCCGTTTCGGTTTCGCCGTCAGCCAGGGCGTCGCCTAAGGCCTTGGCGACATCGTCCGGTTCGGGCAGTCCGATCGAGCCGGTCAGTTCGTTGCGCAGTGCGAGCAGCCGTTGTACGGCAGCGAAGACTTCGGGCGACGGTGCGGCGTCGCGCAGATGTGCCGCGTGCTGGCTGACCGGCAACGTGCTCAGCGCATGAAACAGTTGACGCGCCTGACGCCAGAAATCGGGAGCGTCGAACGGATTCGCGGCGGACATATACGGCATTCCCCTGGCATCGATACCCGGCGAATACTGACGTCAGACCACAACAATCGCGAGAGTTTGTTTTGTGCATTACCTCTGCGTGGACGGGCGGGACAGGCCGAAGCCGCCGTCGCTGACGTTGTCAGCGGCCGTGCGGCGAACGACTGCCGCTGCCGGCGACCGTGCCGGCCATGCGCTCTTCGGCGGCCTTGACGACCTTGCCGTTGACGAGCCAGAGATTCACGACCTTGCCGTCGGCGCGATAGGTCCAGATTTCCATCGCGGGCGAAAACTCGTCGCCGGGAATGCGGTCTAGCTGTGCGGGCTCGCCGGCGACGGCGCGGATCTGTTCGGCGCTGTGGCCCTTGTCGACGAGTTCGCGGCCGAGCAGCACGCTGTCGGCAAAGGTGTCGGCGGCAAAGGCGGTCAGCACGAGATACAGGGCGAGGCGTTTCATGCGGGGCTCCTTCGGCAGGCGCCGAAGTGTCGCCGCGATGTGTTGCAGCGCTGTTGCGCAGCGCGCGCCGTGCCGATGGCGCGCGTACGCGTCAGTCGCGTCGGTCCGTTTTCGGCTTGGTATAAGGCACGAAATCGCCGAGGCCGACCGAGCCGCTGAGCATTCGCGAGCCCGGATCCATGAGCTTGACGATGTCGATGTTGCAGAGTTCGGACGAATGCGTGTCGGTGACGAGAATTGCGTCGTCGCGCAGGAAAGCGGCGCCGGCTTTCGGGCGGTTGACGTAGATCGTCGGGCCGAGCGTGTCGTAGACGATCGCCGTCTTGTCGATGACGCGCGTCGAGCGGATGTCGCGCAGATGTATGCATTTGACCGGCTCGCCGGCAACGCGGCCTTCGATGGCCTTGGCGAGCTGTTCGTCGGGCGTCAGCCGCGCCGCGGTCGCGGCCGTGGCGACGGAGAGCAGGGCGGCGATCATCAGGAAACGTTTCATCGGAATCACCTTCGTGCGATGGCGGGCGGTCGCCCATTGCGGGAAATCTCCAAAAACCGCCGTTCCGGCGCTTTTTGAGCGGCGCATGACGGCGCCGGGGGAACGTCGAAGCAGTCCTGCGTTCCCTGCTGGCGCAGACGCCGGTCGGTCGCCGAGCGTCGCAGCGCCGACGCGAGCATCGGACCATCGTCGTGCCGCGGTCAATCGCGGCCGCCCATCCCGGTTGAGCCGCCATGCGCGATGCCGCGACGGGCATTGCCTCATCGGGCAGGGTGCACGGCGTGTTGGATTGCAAGTCGTTGATTCGGCGAGACAGTCGCGTGGCATCGGGCTTGCGCCTGAGCGGAAGGGCTTCGTTGCCACGAGCGGCGGAGCGACGCGAGGAATGCAACGGCATGAACCATCCGAGGATCACGACTTCTTCGCAGCGACCGCTCGGACGCCTCGTGCTGCCGTTGCTGGGACTGCTGCTCTTCGCCGGTCATTGCGAGGCCGCGACGATCCGCCGCTGCATCGGTGAGCAGGGCGAGCCCATGTTTGCCGAACAGTGCACGAATCCGGCCGGCACGGCACGGGTCGACAGCGTCGAGCGCCGGCGCCCGTCGGCACGGAACTACTCCGTCGCCGCCGCGCCCGCGCGCGGCAGCGATTTCTGCGCCCGCTCGCCGGAACTGCTGCAGCGGCACGTCGAGGCGGCATTGCGCACGCGCAACGGCGTGCGGCTGTCGGGCTACGCGCTGTGGCGCGGCGTGTCGGCGCGTGCGGCGCGTTATGAAGCGCGCTCGCTGCTGTCGCTGCTGAAAGCCGGCTCCGTCGGCGTGTCGTTGCGGCGTGCGGCCGAGTTCGAGCCGGTCG
>CAMLLF010000434.1 GCA_946480705.1 uncultured Lysobacteraceae bacterium
GTCGATGATCGCGACCAGGCTGCTGCTCTGATCGGAACGGAAATCTGGGTGTTGCGCTCGGCGCTGCCCAGATCAAAGCCCGGCGAATATTACTGGACCGACCTCGAAGGCATGGATGTCGCGACGGTCGAAGGCGTTTCGTTCGGCCGCGTCTCGCATCTGTTCGCGACCGGCGCGAATGATGTCCTCGTCGTCCGGGACGGCGAACGCGAACGGTTGATTCCATTCGTGCTCGAGCAATACGTCAAGCAAGTGGACCTGGACGCGCGGCGCATCGTCGTCGACTGGGATCCGGATTTCTGAACGAGGGCAGCGCGGTGCGCATCGACGTCATCACGCTGTTTCCCGATTTTGTGCGGCAATGCGCGGCGGTCGGCGTCATCGGTCGCGCACAGGAGCGCGGGCTGCTCGGTGTCGAGGCGTGGAATCCGCGCGATTTCGCGACCGACAACTACCGCACCGTCGACGGCCGCACCTGCGGCGGCGGTCCCGGCATGGTGATGCTGATGGCGCCCTTGCGAGCGGCGCTGGCGGCAGCGAGGCAGGCAGCGGCCGGAACGGCGCGAACGATTTACCTGAGTCCGCAGGGTACGCGGCTGACTCAGGCGAAAGTGGCGGAACTCGCGCGACAGGAGCGACTGATCCTGCTGTGCGGGCGCTACGAAGGGGTGGACGAGCGCCTGCTGGCGCATGAGGTCGACGAGGAGATTTCCATCGGCGACTACGTGCTGTCCGGCGGCGAGTTGGGTGCGGCGGTGCTGATCGATGCGGTCGGCCGGCTGCAGGAAGGCGCGCTGAACGATGCGGCGTCGGCCGAACAGGACTCGTTTGCGAACGGCCTGCTCGACTGCCCGCACTACACGCGGCCGGTGCAGGACGAGCTGGGCGACGTGCCCGAAGTGCTGCAATCGGGGAACCATGCGATGATCCGGCGCTGGCGCCTGAAGCAATCGCTGGGGAGAACCTGGTTGCGCCGCCCCGACCTGCTCGCGCGCGTGACGCTCGACAGGCAGGCGCGTGAGTTGTTGGACGAATTCCGCCGCGAGTGGCTCGCGGCCGGTGCAGCGGAGCCGCTTGCGGCTGCGCGGCGCCAAGAGCCTAGGGCCGGCACGGCGCCGGAAAGATAATTCAGACCAGATTGGTGAGTGTCATGAGCAACCTCCTTCAGCAGTTCGAAGCCGCCCAGATCAAGCGTTCCCTGCCGGATTTCGGCCCGGGCGACACGGTCGTGGTCAACGTCAAGGTCAAGGAAGGCAACCGCGAGCGCGTGCAGGCTTACGAAGGCGTTTGCATCGCCAAGAAGAACGCCGGCCTGAACTCGGCCTTCACGGTCCGCAAGATTTCGCACGGCACCGGCGTCGAGCGCGTGTTCCAGACCCACAGCGCGGTCATCGACTCGGTGTCGGTCAAGCGTCGCGGCAAGGTGCGCGGCGCGAAGCTGTACTACCTGCGCGGCCTCGAAGGCAAGGCGGCGCGCATCCAGGAAGATCTGGGCAAGCACGCCGGCAAGTCCGAGTAATCCGCTGCCGCCGCACCGCAAAGAGCCGCCCTTGGGCGGCTTTTTGCGTTGTGGACTTCGCAGCGCAGCGCCCGGCAGTTTCGCGCGCACGCGCTGCCGCCGGCATCGGTTGAATCTGCGGCCGCCGGCCCTATAGAACGCGGCATCTTGTCCTCACCCACACTGACGATCATGACCGAGACCACTGCCCAGACCCGCAAATTCGAGGCCGAAGTCGCACAGGTCCTGCACCTCGTGACGCATTCGCTGTATTCGCACAAGGAAATCTTCCTGCGCGAACTCATCTCCAACGCGTCGGACGCGTGCGACAAGCTGCGCTTCGAGGCGCTCGCGAATCCGGCGCTGACCGAAGGCGATGCCGACCTCCACATCGACATCCATTTCGACGCCGATGCGCGAACGCTGACGCTGCGCGACAACGGCATCGGCATGAATCGCGACGAAGTCATCGAGAACATCGGCACGATCGCGCGTTCGGGCACGCGGCGGTTTCTCGAATCCCTGTCGGGCGACGCGCGCAGGGACACGCAGCTGATCGGTCAGTTCGGCGTCGGTTTCTATTCGGCCTTCATCGTCGCCGACAAAGTCACGCTGATCACGCGCCGCGCCGGCAGTGCCGCGAACGAAGGCGTGCGCTGGGAGTCCGACGGGACCGGCGAGTACACGATCGATGCGATCGAAGCGCCGCGCGGCACGAGCGTGATCCTGCACCTGAAGGAAGACGAGACCGAATTCCTCAGCGCGTGGAAGCTGCGCGACCTGATCTCGAAGTATTCCGACCACATCGCGTTCCCGATCCGCCTGCCCGTGCAGAAGGACGGCAAGCCGACCGACGAGTTCGAAACCGTCAACCACGCGGCGGCACTCTGGACGCGTCCGAAGTCCGAGCTCAAGGACGAGGATTACCAGGGCTTCTACAAGTCGCTGTCGCACGACTTCAACGATGCGGCCGCGTGGACGCACAACCGCGTCGAAGGTTCGCAGAGCTACACCTTGCTGCTCTTTCTGCCGGCCAAGCCGCCGTTCGATGCGATGTTCAGCGGCCGCGACGAGCGCAAGGGTCTCAAGCTCTACATCCGCCGCGTCTTCATCATGGACGCGAGCGAGCAGTTGCTGCCGGCCTATCTGCGTTTCATGCGCGGCGTCGTCGACTCGGACGACCTGCCGCTCAACGTCAGCCGCGAGATCCTGCAGGACAACCGCCTCGTCGCGCAGATCCGCGCGGCCTGCGTCAAGCGCACGCTCGACCTGCTCGAAAAGCTCGCCGCCGACGAGAAGGAAAAATTCCAGACCTTCATCGACAACTTCGGCAATGTGCTGAAGGAAGGCATCGCCGAAGACGGCGCGAACCGCGAACGCATTGCCAAGCTGCTGCGTTTCGCGTCGACCGCGTCGGAAGGCCAGGCACGCACGGTGTCGCTCGACGACTACGTCGCGCGCATGCCGGTCGGCCAGGAGGTCATCTACTACATCAGCGCCGACGGCTACGCGGCGGCCAAGAGCAGCCCGCAGATCGAGGCGCTGCGCGCGCGCAACGTCGAAGTGTTGCTGATGTTCGATCGCATCGACGAGTGGATGCTCGGCTACCTCAGCGAATACGGCGGCAAGAAGCTGCGCAATGCGGCCAAGGGCGATCTCGAACTCGACGATCTCGCCGGCGGCGACGACAAGCAGGCGCGCGAGGAGGCGGCCAAGGCGGCCGAACCGATCGTTGCGAAGCTCAAGGACTTGCTCGGCAAACGCGTACGCGACGTGCGCGTGAGCCAGCGCCTGACCGACTCGCCGTCGTGTCTCGTGCTCGACGAATATGCGATGGCCTCGCACATGCAGCGCCTGATGCGCGAAGCCGGGCATGAGATTCCCGACAGCAAGCCCGTGCTCGAAATCAATCCGCAGCATGCGCTCGTGCGGCGTATCGAGGCCGAAGCCGACGCGACGCGCGCCGGCGAGTACAGCCTGCTGCTGTTCGAGCAGGCGCAGCTCATGGACGGCGCGCAGCTCGAGGATCCGGCGGGTTTCGTCCGCCGCATCAACGCGTTGCTGGCGGCGGCCTGATGCACGATTCGCCGGTCGGATGAGCGGTACGCGCGCGGCATTCGACACGGCCCTGCGCTCGGCGCAGCAGGCGCTCGCGCGCGGCGACGCGGCGGGCGCGCTGGCGCCGTTGCGGCAATGCCTGACTTTTCAGCCGCAGCAGACCGAACTTTGGCTGCAGACGGCGGTGACGGCGTTCCAGGCCGGGCAGCCGGCGCTCGCGCGCGAACTGCTGCAGCAGGCCGCGCAGCGCTGGCCCGCCGACACGACCGTGCTGTTTCACCTGGCGTATCTGCAGGAACTCGGCGGCGATGGCGTCGCAGCGACGGCGAGCTATCGCGCCGTGCTTGCGCTCGATCCGCAGCACGCGGATACGTTGCGCAACCTTGCCGGCGTGCTGTCGCGCGGCGGCGAAGGTGCTGCTGCCTTCGCACTGCTGGAGCGCCTGATCGCGCTGCGGCCCGGCGATGTCGAACTGCTCGTCGTTACCGCCGAACTCGCGCTGCGCAACGGCGATGCCGCGGCGGCGCAGTCGCTCGCGCAGTCGGCTGTCGATCTCGCTCCGCAGCATGCCGCTGCGCTGCGCGCGCTCGCGCGCGCGGCGCGACAGCGCCGCGATCTGGATGTCGCGTTGCCGGTGCTGGAACGCGCGGTCGCGCTGCTGCCCGGGCAGGCCGGACTCGCGGCCGATCTCGGTCAGGCGCAGATCGAGGCAGGACTGTTCGAGGCGGGCGTCGCGACGCTGCGGCGCGCTGCGAGCCTGCCCGATCCGCAGCAGCGCACGATCGCCTGGCTCGGCGAACTCGCGCTGCCGGCGCTCATGGACAGTGAGGATGCCGTCCTCGCTGCGCGAGAGCGGTTTGCGGCGCAGCTCGAACGCATTCACGACGGCCTGCGCCTCGAC
>CAMLLF010000435.1 GCA_946480705.1 uncultured Lysobacteraceae bacterium
GCACGGACGCTTCGGCGCCTATGGCGGCGTGTACGTCGCCGAGACGCTGATGGCGCCGCTCGCCGAGCTGACCGCCGCCTACGAGCGCCTGCGCGTCGATCCCGAATTCATCGCCGAGTTCGACTACGACCTCAAGCACTACGTCGGCCGGCCGAGTCCGATCTATCACGCCGAGCGCCTGTCGCGCCGCGTCGGCGGCGCGCAGATCCTGCTCAAGCGCGAAGACCTGAACCACACCGGCGCGCACAAGATCAGGCGCTCGTCGCCAAGCGCATGGGCAAGCCGCGCGTCATCGCCGAGACCGGCGCCGGTCAGCACGGCGTCGCGAGCGCGACGGTCTGCGCGCGCCTGGGCATTCCCTGCGTCGTCTACATGGGCGCCGTCGACGTCGAGCGTCAGGCGATCAACGTCTATCGCATGAAGCTGCTCGGCGCCGAAGTGCGGCCGGTGCAGTCGGGCTCCAGGACGCTGAAGGACGCGCTCAACGAAGCGCTGCGCGACTGGGTCACCAATGTGCACGACACGTTCTACATGATCGGCACGGTCGCTGGCCCGCATCCGTATCCGCAGATGGTGCGCGATTTCAACGCCGTCGTCGGCCGCGAAGCGCGCGCGCAGATGCTCGAGCAGTTCGGCCGCCTGCCGCACGCGCTCGTCGCCTGCGTCGGCGGCGGGTCGAACGCGATCGGTCTGTTCCATGCGTTCCTCATCGATGCCGACGTGAAGATCTTCGGCGCCGAAGCGGCCGGCGACGGCATCGAGACCGGCCGTCATGCCGCGTCGCTCGCGGCCGGTCGTCCGGGCGTGCTGCACGGCAACCGCACCTACGTGATCTGCGACGACAACGGCCAGATCATCGAGACGCATTCGGTATCGGCAGGCCTCGACTATCCCGGCGTCGGTCCGGAACACGCCTATCTCAAGGACTGCGGCCGCGCGCAGTACTTCGGCATCACCGACGACGAAGCGCTCGCCGCGTTCCACGAGCTGGCCCGCAGCGAAGGCATACTCGCGGCGCTCGAATCGAGCCACGCGGTCGCGCAGGGCATCAAGCTCGCGCGCGAACTGCCCGCGGATCAGCTCGTGCTCGTCAATCTGTCCGGCCGTGGCGACAAGGACGTTCACACCATCGCGCGCCGCGAAGGCCTGAGCCTCGTCTGACCTCTCCGTTCGTTTTCCGCATCGGGACACTCGCCACTCATGAGCCGCATTTCCGAACGCTTCGCCGCGCTGCGCGCCCAGCACCGGCCCGGCCTGATTCCCTTCATCACGGCCGGCGATCCCCTGCCGGAAGCCACCGTCGCCGTCATGCATGCGCTGGTCGAGTCGGGCGCCGACCTGATCGAGCTCGGCGTGCCGTTTTCCGATCCGATGGCCGACGGCCCGGTCATCCAGCACGCCAACGAGCGTGCGCTGGCCAAGGGCGTAGGGTTGACGCAGATCCTCGGCTGGGTGCGCGAATTCCGTACGCGCGACGCGCAGACGCCGGTCGTGCTGATGGGGTATCTGAACCCGGTCGAGATCCGCGGCGTCGAGCGCTTCGCCGCCGAGGCCGTTGCGGCCGGCGTCGACGGCGTGCTGCTCGTCGACTGTCCGGTCGAGGAAATCGCGACGGCCGAGCCGCTGCGCGCTGCCGGGCTCGACCAGATCTTCCTCGCCGCGCCGACGACGGACGACGCGCGCATCGAGCGCGTCTGCGCCGCCGCGCAGGGATTCCTCTATTACGTCTCGTTCGCCGGCATCACCGGCGCGGCGCACCTGAGCACCGATGCCGTGCGCGAGCGCGTCGCCGCGCTGCGCCAGCGCGCACGGACGCCGGTCGCGGTCGGCTTCGGCGTCAAGGACGCGGCGACCGCGGCGGCGATCGCGGCCTTCGCCGACGCCGTGGTGATCGGCAGCGCGCTCGTCGATACACTGGCGGGCGGCGTCGACACCGCCGATACGGTGCGGCGCGCGAAAGCGTTCCTCGCGCCGATTCGCGCGGCGCTCGACGTATTGCCGGCGGATCATGCCGCGTAAGCGGCCGCCCGATCCCGCGCACGACCCGGCGTCGCCCACGGCGGCGCCACTGCTTGAATCGACGCCGGCGCTGCTGCCGCCGGCGGATACCGGAGAGGTTGGTGACATGAGTTGGCTTTCCAAACTGATGCCCTCGCGCATCCGCACCCAGGGCACCGGCGCGAAGGGCAAGGTGCCCGAAGGGCTCTGGGAGAAGTGCGACGGCTGCGCGGCGGTGCTGTATCGCCCCGAGCTGGAGCGCAATCTCGAGGTCTGCCCGCAGTGCGCCCATCACCACACGATCGGTGCGCGCAAGCGCCTGCTCGGGTTCTTCGACGAAGGTTCCACCGAGGAACTCTTCGCCGACCTTGAGCCGGTCGATGCGCTCAAGTTCAAAGATTCAAAAAAATACAAAGACCGCATCGTCGCCGCGCAGAAGCAGACCGGCGAAAAGGACGCGCTGATCGCGATGAAGGGGCTGCTCAAGTCGCGCCCGGCAATCGCGGTCGCGTTCGACTTCAGCTACATGGGCGGTTCGATGGGATCGGTCGTCGGCGAGAAGTTCACGCGCGCGGCGGAACGCGCGCTGGCCGATCGCACGGCGCTGATCTGCTGGTCGGCGACCGGCGGCGCGCGCATGCAGGAGGGGTTGTTCTCGCTGATGCAGATGGCCAAGACCTCGGCTGCGCTCGGCCGCATGCGCGCCGCGGGCCTGCCCTACATCTCGGTGCTCACCCATCCGACCACCGGCGGCGTGTCCGCCAGCCTCGGCATGCTGGGCGATCTCAACATCGCCGAGCCCAAGGCGCTGATCGGATTCGCCGGGCCGCGCGTCATCGAGCAGACCGTGCGCGAGACGCTGCCGGAAGGATTCCAGCGCTCCGAATTCCTCGTCGAGCACGGCGCGGTCGACCTCATCGTCGACCGGCGCGAGACGCGCAACAAGCTCGCCGACATCCTCGCGCTGCTGATGCGCCAGCCGCGTCACGGCGCCGCGCCGGTTGCCGGAGCCGCCGCCTGAGTGCGCTGGCGGCGCCGCTGCCGCGCACGTTGCAGCAGTGGCTCGACTATCAGCTCGGCGTCCATCTGCAGGGCATCGACCTGGGCCTGGCCCGCGTCGGTGAGGTCTGGCAGCGGCTCGGCGCACCGCGTCCGGCGCCGCTCGTCGTCACCGTCGCCGGCACGAACGGCAAGGGTTCGACCGTCGCGTTCCTCGAAGCCATGCTGGCGGCGGGCGGCTACCGGACCGGCGCTTACACCTCGCCGCACATCCTGGCGTACAACGAGCGCGTGCGCGTCGATCGCACCGATGTCGACGATGCGCCGCTGATCGCGGCGTTCGCACGAATCGATGCGGCGCGCGGCGACATACCGCTGACGTATTTTGAATTCGGCACGCTCGCGGCACTGCTGGTCTTCGCCGACGCGGCACTCGACGTCGCAATTCTCGAAGTCGGCCTCGGCGGCCGGCTCGATGCGGTCAACCTGATCGACGCCGACGTCGCGATCGTGACGACGATCGCGCTCGACCATCAGGACTGGCTCGGCAGCGATCGCGACAGCATCGGCCGGGAGAAGGCCGGGGTCGCGCGCGCCGGACGTCCGCTGGTCGTTGCCGAAGCGGATCCGCCAGACGGCCTGCTGGCCGCCGCCGCCGTGAACGGGGCACGCGTAATCCGTGCCGGCGTCGACTACTCGATCGGCACGCAGGCCGATGGCTGGCATTGGGCCGACGACTCGGTGCGGCTGACGTTACCGGCGCCTGCGCTCGCCGCCGCCTGCCAGCCCGCGAATGCGGCGGCGGCCATCGCCGCGTTGCGCGCACTCGGCGCGCGGCTTGCGCTGCCGCCCTATGCCTTCGCGCGCGGTGTCGCCGAGGCCCGTGTGCGGGCGCGGCTGCAACGCACGCGTGTCGGCGACGGCGAACTCGTGATCGATGTCGCACACAACCCACAGGCCGCCGGCGTGCTCGCCGAGTGGCTCGCGCGCGAACCGGCGGCCGAGACGGTGGCGGTGTTCGGCGCACTGACCGACAAGGACGTCGCGGGCATGCTGCAGCCGCTGCGCGATCGCGTGGCCGAATGGCATCTGGTCGACTTGTCGACCGAGTCGGAGCGCGGCCGCGACCTGCTGTCGCTCGACACCGATTTCGGCGCGGCGCTGGGTCCGTTGCGGCGCAGCTGTTGGGGCGACGTTGCATCGGCTCTCGATACTCTCGCTCCGCGTCTGCGTGCCGGCACGCGCGTCGTCGCGTTCGGCTCGTTCTATATCGCGGCCGCGGCGCTGCGGTGGTTGCAGAACGTTGCGTTGCGATGACGTCGGCGCTGCGGGCACGGCGTCGCCGGCGCGTATAATCCCGCCGTTCCTGGAGGCCACCCGGCTATGGATTCCGCATTGAAACAGCGTCTCATCGGTGCTGCCGTCCTGATCGCGCTCGCGGTCATCTTCGTACCGATG
>CAMLLF010000436.1 GCA_946480705.1 uncultured Lysobacteraceae bacterium
GCGTTGAAGCGGTCCTTGTCCTTGAGGCCGATGACGATTTCGTTGACGAGCGGCATGCCCAGGCGCGACACCTGGATCATGTTGTTGTTGACGATGATCTGTGCGAGCGGATCGCTGCTGACCAGGCGCGAGCGCGGCAGGCTCGCGGTCGTCCAGACGCCGATCACCGGGTCGCCGTCGGTGATGCAGCTCGCCGGCAGTTCCAGCGCGAGCGAGGTCACGTTCTTGCCCGCGGTCGAGTTGTAGCCGCCGGAACGGCTGCCGATCACGCGCGCGGCCGGAATATTCACGAGATCGAAGATCTCGCCGAGATTCACGCCGAAGCCCTCGCGACGCTGGCCGACGAACACGCGGCCCGGCACGGCGCAATCCGGAATCGTCACCGGATACACGTGACTCGCCGCATACGCGGCGTAGTCGGGAATCGACTTCGTGCCGATGTTGTCGAGCGGCTTGGCGAACTCGCTGGCACCGTTGCTCGCGTTCTTCAGCAGCGAGCCGACCGCGGTCGGACGCGTGCGCGAGCCGCGGATCTGGGTCACGGTATAGCTCTCGGCGTCGTTGCGCGCCGAGGCGTCCATCGCGTTGACCGGCCCGGCATTGCGCAGCGGAATCGCGACGGTCTTGTCGCCGACCTGCAGCGCGATGTTCTTCAGGTCGTAGCGGAACTTGAACCGATAGGTCAGGTCTTCGCGCGCGTCGCCGTCGTTGTCGATATGGACTTCGTAGATGCCGTCCGGGTCGAGCGTGAAGTAGTTCGGGCCGCCGTAGGCGTCCTGCAGCGGCAGGTAGTTCGCGACGATCGTGACGAAGTCGCTGCGGCCCGGCTCGTAGCTGCGGAACGCATAGAGGTCGGTTCCGTCCATTTTTGGATATTGCGTGATCGTCGGCGCCTCGCGGTGGCTCGAAGCGTGGACGGCCGGCGCGGCGGCGAAACCGGCGATCGCGGCCGCTGCGAGTGCGGCGGCGACGGGCCGGAGGGCGGTGCGGTGTTTCATGTCTGTCTCCTCGTCGAGGATGGCGGTGCAGTTCGGAAGTGGTTCGATCCGCTGCCGATCAGGGGCAGCACCGCAACGGCGGCACGAGGATCTACGGCGCCGCGTCCGCGCCGGATGCACGCGCGTCGAACTTTTTGTTTTTGTGCAATGACACGGGCGCGGCGCCGGTCTGTGCTCAGAACGTACCGCGCAGGCTCAGGCGGAACTGGCGCGGCTCGATCGGATGGAAATGGACGTCGGCGACGGGTTCGGTCTCGCCGGGCAGCTGCGATTCGTAGAAATACGTGATGTCGTTGCTGCGGCTGTCGAACAGGTTGAGTGCGTCGAGCGACAGCGCGAACGCATCGCTGACGCGATAGTCCGCGCGCGCGTTGAATACCGTCGTCGAGCGCGAGCGCACGCTGCCGTCCTCGACCAGCGGGGCCGGGCCGAGATAGCGTCCACGCAGCGAGGCCGACCAGCGGCGCCCGCCGCGCCATTGCACGCCGAGCGAGGCAACGCGCTCGACCGCGTTGGGCACCTGAGTTCCGGCGGGAGTTGCGGCGGAGAAGCGAGCGTAGGAGCGCGCGTAGTCGGCGTCGACGAGCCAGTTCGCATTCGGGCGGTAGTACGCCGACACCTCGATGCCGTGACGCGTCGCGGGAAAGCTCGGCTCGGTCGTGCCGCCGTCGCCGGCAAAGACGAGTTCGGAACCGACGTTCAGCCGCCACGCGGCAAAGGACAGCGCGAGCGGCGGCGTCGGACTGCTGCGCAGGCCGATTTCATGGCCCGTCGTCGGCACGAGCAGACGCTGCGGCAGCGCGGCCTGCGACGGATCGTTCGGGTCGACGCGCAGCGTGCTGCCGCGCGCGTCGTTGGAGTGAAAGCCGCGGCCGCCGTTGAGGAACAGTTCGGTATTGCGCCAGGGCCCGAACACGAGGCTCAGTTTCGGACTTGCGCGGCCGTCGCGCGAGGTACCGGTATTCGCGGCGATGCTGCTGTCGACATCGGCGCGGTAGTGGTCGTAGCGCAGCCCGGCGACGCTGCGGAAATGCGCATTCCAGCGCGTCGCATAACTGACGAATCCGCCGGCCGAGCGTTCGTCGACGGCGTCCTCGCGGATCGCTGCGAAGCGTTCGCGCGCCTGCGTGCGATAGAGCCCGACCGTGCCGATGTCGTCGCCGCGCGCCTCGACGCCGGCGGCGAGTTCGTGTGCGACGTCTCCGGTTTTCCACTGCTGCACATATTTCGCCGTACCGCCGTAGTAGATGCGCGCGTCGCGCTGCTCGAACTCGTCGCCGCGTTCCGGTTCGGCGAGGAAATAGGTGAAATTGGAAAACAGGCGCAGGTCGTAGCGCGTGGCGTAGGCGTCGACGAGCACCTGCCCGGCGCCGAGCCGCGCATGCCAGCGTGTCGCTGCGGTGTAGCGCGAGGTATCGCCGCCGAGGTCCGGATCGAGCTGTCCGAGCCGGTCGACGAGTCCCTGCGCGACGGCGCGCTGCGGGATCTGGTCGGTCGCATCCCAGCGGCTGTCGTAGGCCGCGAGCGAGACGCGCAGGCCGCGCTGCGCGTCGCCCTGGCGGTAGCGCAGCAGCAGCGACGCCTTGCGCGCGTCCGCGGGCCTGCGCCAGGGGCCGTCGTACACGCCGAGATCGACCGCACCGAGCCAGCTGCCGCCGGCCGCGCCGCCGGACGTGGCAAGGAGCCCGCGCGCGTAGCCATGCTCGCCGCCGGCCACGGTGTAGAAATCATCGTCGAGCCGGTCCCGATAGCGGATGCGCAGCGCGCCCGCCGAGGAAAAATCGCCGTCTTCGGCGTAGTAGGGGCCTTTGCGGTATTCGATCGAGTCGACGAGTTCGGGAATCACGCCGTTGAGATCGTTGTAGCCCTGGCCGTGGCCGTGCGTGCGCAAATTGTTGGGTACCCCGTCGATCGACACGGACAGATCGGTGCCGTGGTCGAGATTGAAGCCGCGCAGGAAATACTGGTTCGCCTTGCCGTCGCCGCTGTGCTGCGTGGCGATGAGCCCCGGCACGACCTCGACAATTTCCGCCGGACGCGACAGCGGGCGCGGCGCGATCTGATCGACGGTGACGACCCCGCCCGAGGCCGCATCGGCCTGCGCCAGCGCGTCGGGATCGGCGGTTTCGGCGACGTAGATCGCTGCGAGCTGCGTGGCGGGAAAGCCGCCGGGGTGCACATCGGCCGACGCCGAGGCCAACGCGACAACGGCTGCCATCTGACGCGCTGTCCCTCGATGCATGGTCGTGCTCCTTCGCGTGATGGCGAAAGTACGTAGCGACGTGGCCTGCGGATGCAGCGACGGGCGCGAAAGCGTAGGGGGCAATAACCGAAGGGCATTGCGCCAGGTCCGTTGCCGGCCTCGCCGTTGGATGGTTGGCGAAAGGCGCGGTGTGTTTGCTTTGTGCGTGCGTGCGACGGTGTGAGACGGCGCAATGCCCTTCGGATATTGCGCCCTGCGCAGTCTAAAAAAGACTCGGCTCGAACAACGCGCGCACCGGCGCGAAGCTGCGCCGGTGCTGCGCGCAGGGACCGAGGCGCGTGAGGCAGTCGAGATGTTCGGGCGTCGGATAACCCTTGTGACGCGCGAAGCCGTAGCCCGGGTGCAGTTCGTCGAGCGCGGTCATGCGGCGGTCGCGCGCGACCTTCGCGAGTATCGACGCGGCGCTGATCGCGGGCTCGCTCGCATCGCCGCCGACGACCGCGCGCGCCGGACAGCACAGCTGTTTCGGCAGACGGTTGCCGTCGATCAGCGCCAGCTGCGGCGCAAGCGCGAGGGCGGCCAGCGCGCGGCTCATGCCGAGCATGGTGGCCTGGAAGATGTTCACGCGGTCGATCTCAGTCACGTCGATCTCCACGACACTGAACGCGAGTGCGCGTTCGCGGATACGCGGTTCGAGCACGTTGCGGCGTTCCTCGCTGAGGAACTTGGAATCGTCGAGGCCGCGGATCGCGCGCGCCGGATCGAGGATCACGGCCGCGACGACGACGGGTCCGGCCAGCGGGCCGCGGCCGGCTTCGTCGACGCCGGCGACGAGCGTGCCGGGTTCCAGGTCGGTGATGGTGCGGCGGCGGCGCATGTCAGTCCTTGATCGCGCCGAGCTGCCCGTAGACGTAGTCGTGGTACGAGTCGAGCAGCGTCTTGTCGGGACAGTCGAAATAGCGGCCCTGGCAGCGGTCGCGCAGCAGCGCATTGGCTTCGTAGAAGTCGTCCTTGCGCAAGTCGGCGACGTCGAGCAGCAGCGAGCCGAGGTAGATGATGTCGAGTACGTCGAAATCCACTTTCTTTCGCAGTGGAAAGTTGGACTTCAGCATGTAGTAGGTGACCTTGGTCGGATCGGTCACGCCTTTCGGGATGCGCTTGGCCAGCGCGTTGATCGCGCCGTCGAACGAGGGCTGATGGTCGCCGAAGTGCATGAGGACGGTGCGGCGCTCGGTCG
>CAMLLF010000437.1 GCA_946480705.1 uncultured Lysobacteraceae bacterium
GAGAAGCAGACTCGCAAGCAGCATGGAAGACCTCCGGATCGACGCAGCAGGCGCGTACTCGAAAACGCGCGGCGCCGCACGAACGAACATTTCGCCAGCGTGTCGCCTTCACTCCGGCGATGCCGCTGGCGCCGCCGGCGCCGGCGCTGCAACCGGCGGCGCCCCGCGCGCGGCGTCGTTCACGACGGCGACGACGATCGCGAGCAGCACCGGCCCGATGAACACGCCGACGACGCCGAACGCGACGATGCCGCCGAGCACGCCGATCAGCGTCAGCACGAACGACAGGTCGCTCGAGCGGCTGATCAGCAGCGGCTTCACGACGTTGTCGACGGTGC
The DNA here is from genome assembly GCA_946480705.1 of uncultured Lysobacteraceae bacterium. Next base: position 339 of record CAMLLF010000437.1, read on the forward strand.
TGATGCCGAAGAAGCCATAGAGCGCCATGAAGATCGCCCACCCCACCGCGCCTTTGTGCAGCAGCCAGAACGCGGCGCCGCCCCAGACCAGCGGCGGCCCGAACGGCACGAGCGACAGCACGAACGTGAACGCGCCGAGCAGCAGCGGATGCGGCACGCCGGCGATCGCAAAACCGGCCGCCGCGACGAGAGACTGCGCCGACGCGGTGCCGACGACGCCGAGCATGACGCCGACGAGCGCGCGGCGCGCGACGTCGAGCAGATCGACCGCATAGCGGCCGCCGACCGTGTCGACGACGCGAGTGAGCATCTGCGCGAGACGTTCGCCGTCGCGGAACAGCACGAACAGCAGCAGCGCGCCGAGCAGCAGCTGGGCGAGCCCGTTGCCGAGCCCGCGCGCGGCGCCGACGAGAAACCCGCGTGCCGGCGCGACCCATTGCGACAGCCAGTTGTCGGCGCCGTCGCCGTTCGCGACGGACGTCCACAACGTGCCGAGCCGCTCGCCGATCCAGGGCAGGCCGGTGAGCCAGCGCGGCGGCCCCTGCTGCACGGTCGCGACGAGTTCGTCGAACCAGACCGCGCCCGCGGTGGCCGCCTCGTCGAAGGACACGATGAGCACGACGACCGGCGCGATGACGACGATGCCGATCAGCAGGCAGCTGGCGAGACTCGCGAGCGAGTGACGGCCGCCGCAGCGCTGCAGCATGTGCGCGTGCAGCGGCCACAGCGACACGACGATCGCGATCGCGAACAGCAGCGCCGGCACGAACGGACTCAGGACCCGCCAGCAGCCATACAGGAGCGCGAGCACGAACAGCACGCGCAGCAGGCGATGGACGTCGGTGGTTGCGGACGGTCGGTCGGCGCTCACGGTCCGGCCTGCGAGGTCGGTACGCGGGCGACGAAGGATCGCGGGGAAGTGCTGCGCAGCGGGTTCGCCATGTCGGGCATCGCGCGGGGTCGGTGTCCTACCCTACCTGTCCGGCGGACGCGACGGAAATCGCGCGCGCAGGCCAGCCGCTAGCATAAGACCGGGTGTCCGGCCGCGCCGTCGCGCCCGACCCCGGAAATCGTCGCCGGCCTGCCCCAGAAATAGCCCTGGCCGTAGGCGACGCCGAGTTCGCCGAGCACGTGCGCGGTCTCGTGCGTCTCGACGCCTTCGGCCACGAGCGCCGAGGAGGTGCCGTGAGCGAAGGTCTGCATGGCCGTCACGAGCGTGCGATGGACGCGCTTGCGCTGGATCTCGGCGGTGATCGTCGCGTCGAGCTTGATCAGGTCGGGCTGCAGCTGCAGCACATGGCGCAGGCTGCTGAAGCCCGCCCCCGCGTCGTCGACGGCGATGCGCACGCCGTGCGCGCGCAGCTCGGCGCAGATGTCGCCGAGCGCGCGGTAGTCCTCGACGCGCGTGTGCTCGGTGATCTCGATGACGGTGCGCTGCGGCGCCTGCACGAGCACGAGTTCACGCAGCTGCGGCGCGAGCAGCGTCGCCGGCGACAGGTTGATCGCGAGATAGCCGGTGCCGGGCAGCCGCGGCAGCGTGTCGAGCGCGCGCCGGGCCAGCGCGAGTTCCAGGCGCGTGCCGAGTCCGACCGACGCAGCCGCGCCGAACCACCAGTCGGGCGATTCCGCGCCGCGCTCGAAGCGCGCAAGCGCCTCGAACCCGACCGTGCGGCTGTCGGCGAGCCGCACGACGGGCTGATAGACGAGGTGATAGGCCGACGATGCGAGCGTGGCTTCGACGCGCAGTTGCGCCTCGGAAGCGTCGACGTGCCGCGCGCTCGCGCGGGTCGCGGCGATTTCGGCATGGCGGCGCGCCTGGCCGAGCGCCATGCCCATGATCAGGTTGAGCTGTTCCAGTGCGGCGACATCGCGCGCGCGATAGGCACCGGCCTGCGGCGAGACGACCTTGAGCACGGCGATGACGCGTCCGTCGAACGGCAGCGGCGCGACGATCATCGAGCGCAGTCCGACCTGCCGGCAGGCCGGACGATCGACGCGCGGGTCGTTTTCGCTGTCGTCGCAGCGCAGCACCGCGCCGGTGCGTGCGCAGAGGCCCGACAGCGACTGCGCGGCCGGCACGCGCAGCCCGGCGGCCGCGGCGAGCGTGCCGCTGCCGGTGCCGTAGACCATGTCCTCGCCGTCGGGCACCTCGAGCACGGCACCGGAGGAGCGCGTCAGCGCGCGGGCGCGCTCGACGATGGCGGCGACGACGAGTTCCGGATCGCTGCCCGCGCCGAGAATCGCGCCCTGCGCCTCGAGCAGGTTGCGCAGCAAGGCAGCTTCCGTCCTGACCACTCCCGAGCGTTGTCGTGCCATGGGCCACCGCAACCGGCTTCGCAGCGATGCGCGATTGTGTACTACGCGCGGTTGCAGCACAGCCTCGCGACGTCCGGGTAAAGAGCAGGTGAAGCCGGCGACGGTGTTCGAACCTGCCCGGTCCGCAACGCCCGCGGCGGTTCAGCTCGCGCGCCGCGCCGCGCCGGGCCGGGACGGCCGGCACGACGATTGCTTGCTGCCCGACGTACGCCGGCCGGCGTCGCGCACCCCGCGCTTGGTTCGAGGAGTTGCATGGCCCATTTCGTCACCGGACTCATCGCCCGCCACGCGGCCCTGCGAAGTTTTGCGACGGCCTGGTCGCTGCCGCTGCCGATCGCGCTGACCGATGTGCTGTCGCTCTTGCCGCTGGGCGCCGAACAGCTCGAACGCCTGCTGCCCGACGAACAGCACGAGTTCTACGACGGCTTCAACTATCTGTCGCCAGCGCTCGCGCGCGTGTTCAAGCTCGGCAGCGAGCGCTGCACGCTGCTGTACTTCGAGACCGAATATTTCGGCGGCATGGGCACGCAGGGCGCGGCCGTGTTTCGCGACGGGGAGATCGTGTTCGGTCCGCAGTCGGCCGAACTCGGGCCGATCAACAACGCGCTCGCGCTGCTCGGCGTGCGGCCCGTGCCGCCGGCCGTCGACGAATTCGAGACGGTCGGCCTGCAGCGGCACCGGAGCGCCGACGAATGGCGCGCGGCGGAAGGCTGAAAAACGCGCCGCTGCGCGCGACTGCCGTCGCGCGCAGCGGCAGTACCGATCAACGCAGGCGATAGCGCGAGATCGTCTTTTCGACAGTCTGGCCGTCGATCGTGTAGCTGAATGCGGCGAGGTCTTCGCTGCCCGGGATCATCTGGAAGTCCAGCGTCGCCACGCCGACGCTGCGGTACTGCGCGCCGTCCGACGGATAGTTCGGGCTCGTCCAGGGCGGGCCTTCGCTCTTGACGACCTGGCCGGTCCAGCGCGTCGAGGTTTCCCAGCGCCCGGCCTGCAGCGTGTACCACTGCGGCTGGCGCGCGGCATCGAACACGTAGAGCGCGCCGAAGATCTGAAACGTCGGTCCCTGTTCCAGCGTCAGGCCCCAGCCGGGTTCCTCGGTCGCGCCCCAGAGGCCGCTGTGATCGGCGACCGGCCGGGCCGGCAGAGGATCGGTCGGCGTCGTGACGACGCCGGAGACGGTGAACGGCACGCGCACCGACGGCGTGCGTTCGCCTTTGACGTAGAGCTCGGCCTGGTAGTCGCCGGCGGGATAGGCGCCGAGCTCGATGTCGACGACCTTGGGCGGGCCTGGAACGATACATAGCCGCGGTTTGAACGTTGCAACAATGGTGCGTTCGCGCAGTTCGAGCGTCAGCGAGTTTTCGTCGAAGTTGCAGGCGTCGACGGTCACGCGCAGGTGCAGCGTTTCGAACTGCGTGGGCAGCGCCGGCACGACCTCCGGCTGTGCTGCGCCGGCGACCGCGGCGATACCGAACGACGCCGCCGCAACGGCGAGCTTCAGAGACGTATTCGATAGGATCGGCATGGCTGTACTCCATTACGACGGGCGGGAATCCGACGGACGCGATCGCGTCGCGTTTCGTCGCACCGGGTAGTCTGCGCCTGCACGGTTATCGCAGCGTGACGGGGACGTACCGATTTCCGATTTCCATTCCTCATTGCCTGCCTTCAACACCCCGAGATCTGCTGCCGGGCGACCTCGGCGACCTGCTGGCCCTTTTTTGCCGCGCCCGACAGGAACAGCGTCGGACGACTGAGGTTGTAGT
>CAMLLF010000438.1 GCA_946480705.1 uncultured Lysobacteraceae bacterium
CGTCGCTCCACGCGTCGCCGGCCAGCAGCACGCGGTGGCCGCGATAGTCCAGCAGCAGCACGATGCTCGTGCCGTTCGCGAGCGACGGATCGGCATCGCTGACCGTATCGGCGAGCGCGGCGAGATCGTCCGGCGTCGCCAGCGCCGGCCGTTTCGGCCGCCGGCGCACGCCGAGCGGCTGGATCTGCGGCGACGGCGACGCCGCCGGTTCGGGCTCGAGCCGTCCCGTCGCCGTCGCTTCGGCCACGTCGCGCCGCCAGGTTTCGCGATAGGCCGGCAGACGCGCGGGCGGCGGACCGAGCACCGACAGACGCAGGCCGTCGGCCAGTTCGTGCCGTCGCAGCGGCAGGCCGGGCTGCCAGGCCACCGGCGCCTTGTCGAACGCGGCGTTCCACGGATACGCACGGAGCCAGCGGCCGAGCCGCTCGCCCTGCACCGGCCCGAGCGCCGCGAGCGTGCTGCGCACCGGCAGGTCCTGCAGATGCGGCCAGCCGTTGAACCAGGTGTCGCCGAACTCGAGGCCGTCGATCGGCCCTTCGTCGACGAGCGCCGGTAGCGTCCCGCCGACGTGGTCTTCGTCGACATGCGTGACGACGAGCAGTTCGAAGCGCCGCTGCTCGCGCGGCAACGCCGCGATGCGCCGGCGCAGCGCCGTGCCGACCGCCTGCGTGCTCATGTCGACGAGCATCCGCCAGGGACGCTCGCCCCATTCGATCCAGAGCGCGTCACCCTGGCGCGCCGGCAGCATCGTGAGGCGCAGACTCATGCGAGCGGCTGCGAGGTGGTCAGGGTCAGCGCCGACCAGTCGATGTCGCCGAGTTCCGCAACGATCGTCCCCAGCGCGGACGTCCGTTCGCGCAGGCCGTCGTCGTCGGGCCAGCGCCGCAACAGGTTCAGCATCAGCGAATGCGTTTCGGTGAACAGCGCACGTTCGCGAACGCAGTCGAGCAAGATCGAGAGTCCGCGTTCGCGCACGGCGGCCGATTCGCTCTGTGCCGCGAGCGCCGCCTGCAGCACGCGCGCATCGACGAGCCACGCAAACGAGCGCGCGAGATTGTCGACCCAGCCGCGCAGCGGCGCGAGCCGGTCGACGCGATGCAGCAGCAGCGCGCCGAGCGCAGCGCCCGCGGGATCGCTGTATTTCTCCGCGAGTGCGGTCGTCGCCTCGTCGGCGACGGCCAGCACCTGTTCGATGCGCGACTGCAGCAGCATCTGCTGCACCGAACTCGCGACCGTGCGCCAGGAAGACATGCGCGCTGCGGGTTTCGCCGCGCGGCCGTCGCCGTCGAAACGCACCGTGCATTCGTCGCGGCCGTCGCCCGGCACGGACCCGCCGGTCAACACCGGCAGCGAAACGAACCAGCGCCGCGCGGCGTGCTCGAATTCGGCGAAGGCGAAGCCGTCGCCGGCCGTGCGGAAGCCGTGGGCATCCCCGGAGGCCGTCGTCTCGATCGCTCCGCGGACCGCGACGAGGCGTCCTGCGACGACGCGCTTCACGGGCAGCGGCAGGCGGATTGCCGCGCCGATTCCCAGCGACTCGAATCCCGCGTCGTCGACGTGCGCGGGCGCTGCCGGCAGCGGCGCCGCGATGCCGAGTCGCAGCGTTGCACGCTGGCCCGGTTCCAGCGCCACGACGTGGCGCTGCTCGGCGCCGTTCTCGAGCACCGCCGTGACGCGATAGAGCCCGGCGTCGAGTTCCAGCGGACTGCCGTGATGCGCGGTCGCGACGAGACGCAACCCGCTGTCGCGAATCTCGGCGCTCAGCAGCGATTTCAGCAGCTGCGAGCTGCTCTCGAAATGGAGCGTCAGCGTCGCCTTCATGGCTCCAGCACCACGTGGTGTTCGCAGCGCGGCGGCGCGAAATCGACGAGCAGCCAGTAGGGCAGATACCGCGTCGTCGCGGTGACTTCGATCGTGTAGAGACCCGCCCGTACGCGCGTCGTGGCCGGCCACTGCGTCGAGGAAAACACCGGCCGGCGCCGGCTGTCGGACAGATCGAGCCGCGCGAGCGGCTGCGCGGCCGCGGGTTCGACGACGATGCTAACGGCCACCTGCGGATGATCGCGGTAGACATGGAACACGCCGGGATTCGCGACGCCGCCGACCTCGACGAACTGCTCGACGCCGTGCGACAGCGCGAGTTCGCGCACGCGCTGCGGCAGCACTTCGTAAAGGCTGCCGAACGGCACGTGCCACTGGCCGAGCCCGGTGCGCGGACCGCGCGCCGCGGCCGCGTCGTCGAGTGCCCAGATCAGCGCATCGCAGAGGAGACTGTGTCCGTCGCGCAGCGCGAAGGCCTGCGTGTCGCTCATCGCGGCGAGGAACAGCGGGCTCGCCTCGACGTTGCCGGGTTTCTTGTCGAGCCGGATGCCGCCGATCAGCCGCTCCAATGCGCGATCGACGTCGACGTGCTGGCGGCAGACGTCGACGAACCAGCACTGCTGCCGCGCGGCGGCGGCGTTCTGCAGCGCCTGATGCACATCGACGACGTCGAGCGCGCCGTCGAGCAGGTTGTCGTGATCGTCCGACGCGAAATCCTCGAGCAGCAGCAATGCGCCATGTTTCGTGATCTGCGCGCCGTGTCCGATCACGTAGACGATCGCGTGATTGTCGCGATGGCTTTCGCAGGCCTTGCGGAAATCCCTGAGCGCTTCGCGCACGTTCGCGCGCGTCGCCGCCGGGGCGTTCGCGAGTCGTGGGTCCTGCGCTGCCGTGTCGATCTCGCCGGGCTGCGGCGACAGCAATACGCGCAGGCTCGCGAGCGGCGGCAGCGGCGCGTCGTAGTCGCGTGCGAGCAGCCAGCTTGCGACGCGGTGCGCCGTGCGCGCGGCGCTGTCGAGCGGTTCGATCGCGAAATCGCGGCCGCGCACGCTCTGCCGCGCGGCATCGAGCACGTGGCGGTAGACGCTGACGCCGATTACCAGCGCATGCGTGCCCGGTGCATCGAGCCGTTCCGGAACCACCGACGCGACCGGCATGCTCAGCGCGCCGCCGCCGTTGCAGGCGGCGTGTTCACAGCACCTCCACGTCGACCCAGAGTCCGTCGCCGCCGGGCTTCACGCTGACGAGCGAGCCGCTGCGCTTGCGAAAGCGCGGATCGGCTTCGCCGCTCGCGAGCCACGCGTCGTCGGCGCGGATCACGCGGTCCTGCGCGCGCAGCGTCAGGTCTTCCATGATGCCGCGGAACGGCATGGCCTCCCATTTCACCTTCTTCGCGTCCATCTCGTTGGTCGGGATGAACGCCGACAGGTCCGGATCGTTCATGAGCTGCAGGCCCTTGCTCTTGAGCGTCGCGTTCTGGCTGCCGTGATGGCCGACCTTGTAATAGACCACGCGCGAGAGCAGGTCGGGGCCGGTCACGTCCGCGCCGTCGATGTTCCAGCGCGTGTCCTGCCAGCTCAGCCAGTTGCCGACCTGCGCGTCGGCGGCGAACAGCAGGACGCGGCCGGTGTCGACGAACTCGAACGCGAGCACGAGGCTCGAATTGTTGGTGCGGTCGTCGAGCTGCATCGCGAGATCGGCGCTGAGGCCGAGCCAGTCGCCGTCGATGCGCCGCCATTGTCCGTCGCCGGCGGCATACACGTCGCGCACGATGCGCCGCACGTTGGCCTGGTCGTCCTCGGCAATCTCGTTGCTGCCGAGCGCATCGTCGAGCGCGAGCCCGAGATTCGGATCGAACGGCGCATGTTCGTCCTGCATCTGGCATGCGGCGTCCTTGCCGAGCGCGCGGTCGAGCCGGTTCACGGCGGCCGCGTCGCGTTCGGCCGCGGCCGAATACATCTCGCTGGCGCGTTCGCGGATGCCGAAGAACGCCGTGTCGCGCGACGGGCCGAGCGTGTAGATGCGCACGTTCGGCACGCCGTCGGGCGCGATCGGCGGCTGCTTCGGTTCGAGATAGCGCACGTTGCCTTTCGCGAGCGCCGCGCCGGCGTCGCGCGCGGCGCGCACGCGCTCGCCCTTGGCGCCGAACTGGAAGCCGAGCACGGCCTGCACGCCGTCGCGCACGCGGCTCATGGTCGGATCGACGGCGCCGAGGCCGTGCAGCCGCAGGCTCGCACGCTGCAGCGCGGTCAGCGCGTCGACCTTGAACGTGTCGAACTCGCGCGCCTGCGCGTCGCGCGGATTCTCGGTCCAGGCCATCCAGACCTCGCGCACCTCGATGTTCGCGAAATGCTCGGCCGCCGACAGGAAGGCCGAGACGTGGTCGATGTGTTCGTGCGTGATCGCGAGCACGTCGATGACCGGCGCGACCGTCGCGATGTCAGCGACGACGCGATCCATGATGTCCGAGCCGCCCTTGACCGAACCGTGGATGCCGCAGTCGATCAAGAGATGCCAGAACGTGCCGTCGTCCTTCGCGAAGCGCAGCAGATGGCAGTCGCCGAGTCCCTGGCAGTAGTG
>CAMLLF010000439.1 GCA_946480705.1 uncultured Lysobacteraceae bacterium
CATCGGCACCGAAAAGGTGCTCAACGCCAAGGGCGAGTCGGTCGAACAGAAGTCGATGAACTCGATCTACATCATGGCCGACTCGGGCGCCCGCGGTAGCGCGGCGCAGATCCGCCAGCTCGCCGGTATGCGCGGCCTCATGGCCAAGCCGGACGGCTCGATCATCGAGACGCCGATCAAGGCGAACTTCCGCGAAGGTCTCGACGTCCTCCAGTACTTCATCTCGACCCACGGCGCGCGTAAGGGCCTTGCCGATACGGCGCTGAAGACCGCGAACTCGGGTTACCTGACGCGTCGTCTCGTCGACGTTGCGCAGGACATGGTCGTCACCAGCAACGATTGCGAGACGTACGAAGGTCTGACCATGACCGCGATCGTCGAAGGCGGCGACGTCGTCGAACCGCTGCGCGATCGCGTGCTCGGTCGCGTCGTGGCCGAAGACGTCTACGCGCCGGGCAACGACGATCAGCCGATCGTCACGCGCAACACGCTGCTCGACGAGTTCCTCGTCGATCGCATGGACCAGGCCGGCGTGCAGTCGATTAAGGTACGTTCGCCGATCACCTGCGAAACGCGCTTCGGCGTCTGCGCGAAATGTTACGGCCGCGATCTTGCGCGCGGTCATCTGGTCAACCAGGGCGAAGCCGTGGGCGTCATCGCGGCACAGTCGATCGGTGAGCCGGGTACGCAGCTGACCATGCGTACGTTCCATATCGGCGGTGCCGCGTCGCGAGCCGCGGCCGTCGACAACGTGCAGGTCAAGACGACCGGCGCGCTGCGCTTCAACAACCTCAAGACCGTGCAGCACTCGCAGGGTCATCTCGTTGCCGTGTCGCGCTCGGGCGAAGTCTCCGTGCTCGACACGCACGGCCGCGAACGCGAACGCTACAAGGTGCCCTACGGCGCAACGATCTCGGTCAAGGACGGCGCTCCGGTCAAGGCCGGCCAGGTCGTCGCGAACTGGGATCCGCATACCCATCCGATCGTGTCGGAAGTCGCCGGCGTGCTGCGCTTCATCGACTTCATCGACGGCGTGACGGTGCAGGCGCAGACCGACGAACTGACCGGTCTCGAAAGCGCCGTCGTGACCGATCCGAAGCGTCGCGGCACGCAGGCCAAGGATCTGCGTCCGACGGTCCGCATCGAAGACAAGAAGGGCAAGGAACTGAAGCTGCCCGGCACCGACATTCCAGCTCAGTACTACCTGCCGGCCGGTGCGATCGTGTCGCTGCAGGACGGCGTGGAAGTCGGCGTCGGCGATGTGGTCGCGCGTATCCCGCAGGAAACGTCGAAGACCCGCGACATCACCGGCGGTCTGCCGCGCGTTGCCGACCTGTTCGAAGCGCGCAAGCCGAAGGAACCGGCGATCCTCGCCGAGCGTTCGGGCATCGTCAGCTTCGGCAAGGACACCAAGGGCAAGCAGCGCCTGATCATCAAGGACGTCGACGGCAACGAGCACGAGGAACTGATTCCCAAGTGGCGTCACGTCATCGTGTTCGAAGGCGAGCACGTGGAGAAGGGTGAGACCGTCGTCGACGGCGAACCCAATCCGCACGACATCCTGCGCCTTCTCGGTGTCGAGCCGCTTGCGGCCTACCTCGTCAAGGAAATCCAGGACGTCTATCGCCTGCAGGGCGTGCGCATCAACGACAAGCACATCGAAACGATCATTCGTCAGATGTTGCGCAAGGTCGAGATCACGGTTTCGGGCGACACGCGATTCCTTCGCGGCGAGCAGGTCGACCGCATCCGCATGATCGAGGAAAACCGTCGTGCGGATGCGCGTGGCGAACTGCCGGCGCAATTCGATCCGGTGCTGCTCGGCATCACCAAGGCTTCGCTCGCGACCGAGTCGTTCATCTCGGCGGCATCGTTCCAGGAAACGACGCGCGTCCTTACTGAAGCGGCCGTTCGTGGCACGCGCGATACCTTGCGTGGCCTGAAGGAGAATGTTATCGTCGGCCGTCTCATCCCGGCCGGTACTGGCTTGGCCTATCACGCCACACGTCGCCGCCTCGCGGCCGGTGGCCTGTCGGATTCGGACATCGAAACCCTTCGCGGTGGTGTAACCGAATTCGTGGCCGATTCCGCCGACGACAACGGCTGAGTACCCAGCGCTCTCGCAGCGCTAAAAACGACATCGAAATGAGGCGCAGGACGTGCCTCGTGTTCGAATACACGGAAGTGAAGACCAGGGCGTCGTGTTGACGCCCTTGTCAACCGCTTGTTAAACTCTTGCGTCTTGGCAGGTCGATTTGTTTCGGCCTGTCTTTTGTTTCTTAAGGCATCCACGAATGGCGACTATCAACCAGCTGGTGCGTAAACCGCGTAGCCCGAAGACCTATAAGAGCGCCTCGCCGGCACTCCAGAGCTGCCCGCAGCGCCGCGGCGTCTGCACCCGCGTTTATACGACCACCCCGAAGAAGCCGAACTCGGCGCTGCGCAAGGTGGCCAAGGTTCGTCTGACCAACAGCTACGAAGTCATCAGCTACATCGGCGGCGAAGGTCATAACCTGCAGGAACACTCGGTGGTCCTGATCCGTGGCGGTCGCGTCAAAGACCTGCCCGGTGTGCGTTATCACACCGTTCGCGGTTCGCTCGATGCCGCTGGCGTCGCCAAGCGTCGCCAGGGTCGTTCGAAGTACGGCGCCAAGCGCCCGAAGTCCTGATTAGAGAAGGCTTGAATCATGTCGCGTAAAGGTTCCGCCCCCACCCGTGTGCTGCTGTCCGATCCGAAGCACAACAGCCAGCTGATCGCCCGCTTCATCAACATGGTGATGAAGAGCGGCAAGAAGTCGGTTGCCGAAGGCATCGTCTACGGAGCGCTCGATCATATCGGCCAGAAGAACGCTGATTCGCTGTCGCTGGTCGAGAAGGCGCTCAACAACGTCGCCCCGGCTGTCGAAGTGAAGTCGCGCCGCGTCGGTGGTGCGACCTATCAGGTGCCCGTTGAAGTTCGTTCGGCTCGCCGCACCGCGCTGGCTATGCGCTGGGTCATCGACGCGGCGCGCAAGCGCAGCGAGAACTCGATGCCGCGCAAGCTCGCTGCCGAGCTGCTGGAAGCTGCCGAGAACCGCGGTTCCGCGGTCAAGAAGCGCGAAGAAACGCATCGTATGGCGGAAGCCAACAAGGCGTTCTCGCACTACCGCTGGTAAGAGTTGAGGGAACGACTGTGGCCCGTACTACCCCCATCGAGCGTTATCGCAACTTCGGCATCATGGCTCACATCGATGCCGGCAAGACGACGACGACCGAACGCATTCTTTTTTATACCGGCGTAAACCACAACACCCCGGGACACGTCGACTTCACGATCGAAGTCGAGCGCTCGCTGCGCGTGCTCGACGGCGCCGTGTTCGTGCTCTGCGCGGTCGGCGGCGTGCAGCCGCAGTCGGAAACGGTTTGGCGTCAGGCCAACAAGTACGGCGTGCCGCGTCTCGCGTTCGTCAATAAGATGGACCGTACCGGCGCCGATTTCGGCAAGGTCGTTTCGCAGCTCAAGGCTCGCCTCGGTGCCAATCCGGTTCCGATGCAGGTGCCGATCGGTGCCGAAGAAAACTTCGAAGGCGTGATCGACCTCATTAAGATGAAGGCGATCTACTGGGACGTCGAGGCGCAGGGCACGAAGTTCGAGTACCGCGACATTCCGGCGCATCTCGTCAAGGAATGCGAAGCGGCGCGCAGCTTCATGGTCGAAGCTGCTGCCGAAACGTCCGAAGATCTCATGAACAAGTACCTCGAAGAGGGCGAGCTCTCGGAAGAGGAAATCATGCAGGGTATTCGTGCCGGCACGCTGGCGACGAGTCTGATTCCGGTGTTCTGCGGCACGGCGTTCAAGAACAAGGGCGTGCAGGCGATGCTGGATGCCGTCATCCACTTCCTGCCGTCCCCGTCGGATCGTCCGCCGGTCAAGGGCATCGACGAGAACGAGAAGGAGGCCACCCGCGCTGCGGGCGACAGCGAGCCGTTCTCAGCACTCGCGTTCAAGATCATGACCGATCCGTTCGTCGGTTCGCTTTCGTTCTTCCGTGTGTATTCGGGCACGCTGAACTCAGGCGACACCGTGTTCAACCCGGTCAAGAGCAAGAAAGAGCGCGTCGGACGCATCCTGCAGATGCATGCGAACCAGCGCGACGAAATCAAGGAAGTCCGCGCCGGCGACATCGCCGCGGCGGTCGGCCTGAAGGACGTCACGACGGGCGATACGCTGTGCGCGCCGAACGACGTCATCACGCTGGAACGCATGGTCTTTCCGGAGCCCGTCATTGCGATGGCGGTCGAGCCGAAGACCAAGTCTGACCAGGAAAAGATGGGTCTCGCGCTGTCGCGTCTCGCGCAGGAAGATCCGTCGCTGCGCGTGCGCAGCGACGAGGAATCCGGTCAGACCATCATCGCCGGCAT
>CAMLLF010000440.1 GCA_946480705.1 uncultured Lysobacteraceae bacterium
GCCAAAGGTTGGTAGGCTTAACTGGAAATCCGAGGCGTAGGCGAGCAGCGTGCGATGCAGCTCCGGCGAGTCGGGTACGCGGTCGGCGAGACGGAACCAGACCTGCTGATACGGCGGCCGTTTCGGCGGATTGAATTCGTCGCGCGGATAGACGTGGCGGAATTCGAACGGCCCCTTCATGCCGAGCCAGCGCTGCAGCTTGACCGGCACGCGTTCGAGCTGCTCCGGCGGAATCGCCGCGGGCGGGGCGAGATCGTCGGGCTTGGGCACTTCGGGCATCGACAGCTGGTGTTCGACGCCGTCCTCCTCGATCTGGAAACTGACCGAGCAGGTGAAGATGGGTTGGCCGTGCTGGATCGCGACGACGCGGCGCACGGAAAAACTGCTGCCGTCGCGCGTGCGCTCGACCGAATAGACGATCGGCGCGTCGATGTCGCCGGCGCGCAGGAAATAGGCATGCAGCGAGTGCGCGTGGCGCGGTCCGTCGACGGTCTTCTGCGCGGCCGACAGCGCCTGGCCGAGTACCTGGCCGCCGAACACGTACTTCGTGCCGATGTCGCGGCTCTGGCCGCGGAACAAGTTGTCTTCGAGGCGCTCGAGCGCGAGCAGGTCGATCAGTTCGTGTACGACGTGGGTCATCGGCGTGCGGCAGGCGGTGGGGCGCGCATTGTACGGGCTAGGCCTGGTCGCGCGGCGGCGGTACGGCCGGGAACGGCGCATCGGGCGCGACCGCGCCGACCGACAGCACGAAGGCCATGGCCTGGTCGACGCTCCAGTCGGTGGCGATCAGCCGGTCGACCGGCACGATCTCGAGATAGCCGCCGGTCGGATTCGGCGTCGTCGGTACGTAGACCGAGGCGAGCTGACGGCCGTCCGCATCGTCGAACACGCGGGTGACGAAACCGATCGACTTGAGTCCGGCCGACGGGAAGTCGATCAGCACGACGCGCTGCGTGCCGTTCGGCTTGTTCTGCAGCAGCGCCATGAGCTTCTTGGTGCCGCCGTAGATCGAATGCACGAGCGGGATGCGCTCCATGAACGCGTCGAACGCGCCAAGCAGGCGCTGGCCGAGTACGCGGTTCGCGACGAGACCGATCAGATAGAGGATGACGAGCGTGGCCGCGAAGCTGATCGCACTGATGAGCCAGGCTTCCTCGAGCAGCACGCGCAGTCGCGGAAACAGCGCGCCGAGCCAGGCGAACAGCGCGCCGATCAGTGGCGTGCCGAATTCGGCGAGCAGCGAGGCGACGAAGCGGAACACGACGAACGTGATCCACAGCGGCACGACGGTGAGAATGCCGGTGATCAGGTAGCGCTGCAGGTGCAATGATCGGCGCGGTGGGCCTGTCGTGTTCACGGCGTCGCCGCCGTGGCGGGCGCGCCGTCGAGTTCGCGCACGAGGCGGAAGCCGATCGTCGTGTAGCCCATGTCGGCGTCGCTCTCGCCGCGCCGGCCGGCCGCGGTTTCGTCCGGCCCGTCGCGCCACGACGTGCCGCGGAAAATGCGCTCGGAACAGTTCTTGGCGCCGCAGCCCGCGGTCCATTCGCTCGCATTGCCGGCGAGATCGTGCAGGCCGAGCGAACTCGCCTTGTAGCGGCCGACCGGCGAGGTGTGCGCGCGGCCGTCGGAGCACTTGTGCCGGCTCGCGAGCGTCCAGCGCGTGCCCATGCTTGCGTCGGCGACGTTGCCCTGCTCGCAGGCGCCGCCGCGCGCGAGGCTGCCGGCGGCGTGCGTCCATTCCGATTCGGTCGGCAGGCGATAACGCGCGCCGGTCTCGGCGCTGAGCCAGCGCGCATAGGCGTTCGCGTCGTCCCAGCTCACGCAGACGACGGGTTCGTCCTCGTCCTGCGGGAAATCCGGGTCGCGCCATTCGAGGCTCTTGAGCCGCGACAGCGGACGCATCGGTTCCCGGCACCGCGCCGCCGGGCGGCCGGTCGCGCGGACGAAGCGCGCATATTCGGCGCGCGTGACTTCGGTGCGGCCGAGCTCGAAGGCGTGGTCGATGCGATGGCCGTCGACGTCGACCGGCACGTAGACGAGCGGCGGCTCCAGCTCGCTGGCCTTGCGCGTGCGGGCGGCAAGCGCGCGCTCGGCGTCCTGCCAGCGGGTCAGCAGCACGGCCTGATCCTGCGCCAGCAGTTCGGCTGCGGGCTTCAGTGCAGCCAGCGCCTCGGCAGAGCCTGCCGTGCGCAGTCGCTTTTCGAACACGGCGTGGCGGCCCGCGAGAAAACCGGTCCAGGCCGGGCTTTCGCGCAGTTGCGCGCGGTCGGCCAGCAGGCGCGCCTGGTCGTAGTGGCTGCGCAGGCTTTCGCCATCGCCGGTTTCCAGCGCCTGATCGACGCGCTCGCCGAGCGCGGCGAACACGCCGTTCACGCCTTCGCGCGCGGTCGCGTTGTCCGCGTCGAGCGCGAGCACGGCAAGATAGGTTTCGGCTGCGTTGTCGGCGGCCGGTGTCACGATCTTGCCGGCGTTGAGCTGGCGCACGGCCGTGTCGAGCAGCGCCGCGACATGCGCCGCGGCCGCAGCGGCCGCCGCTTCCGGATCGGCCGGCGGCGTCTGCCCGGCGTCGCCGGCCGCGGTTGCTTCGGCCATGCCGCCGAGCGACGGCGCCGTCACGAAACGCGATTCGGGGGATTCGTCGCCCTTGGGCCAGAGCAGCATCGTCAGCAGCAGCAGCGTGCCCGCGATCGCGGCGACGCCGACCCAGATGCTGGCCGGCCATTCGCGCACGCGCTCGCCCCAGGCCTTGACCGCGGGAGCATTGCGGCGCTGCCTGAGCTCGCGCTCGACCTGATCGAGCGCCGCGAGCAGTTCCTCGGCCGTCGCATAGCGCTGCGCCGGGTCCTTGGCCAGCAGCTTGTCCATCAGCGGCTGCCAGGCGCGCCGCGTCGGCGGCAGCCGCGGCACGGGTTGTTCGACATGGGCGAGCGCGACCGACAGCGCGTCCGGACCGTGGAACGGCAGGTCCCCGGTCAGCAGTTCATACGCCATGACGCCGAGGCTGTAGAGATCGGACCGGCCGTCGAGCACCTGGCCGCGCGCCTGTTCGGGGCTCATGTAGCCGGTCGAGCCGAGCGTTGCGCCCTCGCGCGTCAGAATGGCGCGCGAGCGCGATGCCGAAATCGGTCAGCAGCGGGCGGTCGAGCTTGTCGAACAAGACGTTCTCGGGCTTCACGTCGCGATGCACGATGCCGTGCTGGTGCGCGTAGCCGAGCGCCTGGGCCAGGCAGCGCAGGATTTCGAGAATCCGCTGTGGATCGCTCGCGTCGGTCCGGCTCGACAGATCGCCGTTCGGGAGGTAGGGCAGGGTGTAGTAGAGGTGTCCGCTCGACGCGCGCCCGACCTCGTAGATGCTGACGATGTGCGGGTGGTCGAGCCGGGCGATCAGGCGGGCTTCGTTCTCGAAGCGCTTGATGAGGTCCTCGCTCGGCGCGCGGTCGGCACCGAGCACCTTGACCGCGACCTCGCGGTCGAGCGCCGTCTGGACGGCGAGATAGACCGTCGCCATGCCGCCCTGACCGAGCGGGCGAGTGATGCGGTACCCGGGAATTTCGAACGGAATACCCGGATTGGCGGTCATCGGCCGTGGGGAGACAGGGGAGGAACGACGCGCATTCTATCGGAAGCGATGTATAGGAATGGTTGCGTGCATACGAAAAGTCGTTGCTGGCGCGCCGACGAGGCGCGTGGCAGGCTAGTCCGGCCATGAGTTCCGCGCCGACACCGGTTCCCGCCGCCCGCTCCCCCGTGTCCGCACCGCGGGGCGGTTCCCCCGTCGTCGTCGCGCTGATCGGCCTGCCCGGATCCGGCAAGAGCCTCGTCGCGCGGGCGCTGGCCGACCAGCTCGACTTCCGCCGCGTCGACCGCGACGCGATCCGTCACGCCATGTTTCCGCGCTGCAGCTACAGCTTCGTCGAGAAGCGCGCGTCGTTCCGCGGCGTGCTGCTCGCGCTCGAAGTGAACTGCATGCTCGGCGAGTCCAGCGTCATCGACGGCTGCACGTTCTCGCGCCGCGCCGACCTCGCGCGCGTCGACCAGGTCGTGCGCCAGCACGCCTGCCTGCCGGTTGCGATCTTCCTCGACTGGCGCGCGAGCGTATCGCGCGCGACGTCGCCGAAAACCGTCATCTCGCGCGCGACCGCACGCCGGACATCGTCGGCGATGTGCTCGCGCGCATGGAACCGCCGCCGCCCGGCGCGTTGACCATCGACGCACGCCTGCCGGCGACCGAAGTCTGCCGGCTGGCGGTGGAGGCCGTGGCGGCCATCGCGCAGGTGCGTCGCGCCGGAGCAGCGGGATAGCAGCGTCGCCGGCGTGAGCGGTTGCCGCGCTCCGGCCTTGCCGATTCCCGATGCTCCATTCCCGGCTCTTCTGCTCAGCGCAACCGCTCAGGCTCAACG
>CAMLLF010000441.1 GCA_946480705.1 uncultured Lysobacteraceae bacterium
TGCCCTTCGGTTATTGCGCCGTACCCCAGTCGGGCGGGAGATCCCCACGACGCACGTACCCGTGAAACGTCGAATACGGCCAATCCGCCACGCGCGACACCAGCCCATGCTTGACCGGATTCGCATGCACGTAGTCGAGGTGCGACCGGAAGTCAGCTTCGTCGCGGATGAGGTGTTCCCAATACCGACGCTGCCATATGCCGCGCTCGCCCCGTCGGGACCGGACGGCTGATCGCCGCTCCACGTTCGGCAGTGCCTTGGAGAAGTTCATCTTGATCAGGCGCCAACGCACGGCGAAATTTGCGTCACCGGGCGGCAACTCGATCACGCAATGCAAGTGATCAGGCAACACGACCCACCCGTGCACGACGAACGGATGCCGGCGCCGAACCTCGACCACGCTGGCGCGCAGGACGTCGATACGGCGCGTCAGCAAGTCATTCCCGCGACGCCGCAGCAGCGCCACGGTGAAGAAGTACGTGCCGCCGGCTCGCCACACGCGTCGATAGTCAGGCATGTCGCTATCGTGCCCATTCCGACTTCGCGCCACATTCGGCCAACGCGGTGGCGATGCCTGGGAATTTGCCCAGCTCTCGTAGGGCGCAATAAGCGCAGCGCATTGCGCCACCGACGAAGGCGACGGAACGATCCCCGCCCCGCGCTTGCCGAAGGATCGCTTCGACGACGCAGCCGCGATATACCAGTCGAACGGACTTCGGCGGGATCCGGCGCAATGCCCTTCGGTTATTGCGCCCTACGATTACCGTATCGTCAACACATAGATCCCTATGTCGCCGGTGCTTTGCGACGTGCTGCCAAAATTGCACACGCGCAGCTGGACGGTATCGGCGCTGACGACTTTCAACGGCTGCGCCATCATGTTCGGCGGCAGCGAAGCGCTGGTCTGCAGGTTGAACAGCACCATGTCGTTCACCTGCGCGCCGGGGATGCTGATGCTGTAGTCATTGCAGTCGTTCGCGCCGACGGTGACGGCGATCGCACCGTTGCTGTAGCCGCCGGCGATCTTGCTGCGCGTGATGCTGTCGCTGGCGATGGCCGACGTGCCGACGGCGCCGCTCGCGATCTTCTCGGCCGTGACAGCGTCGGACATCAGCTCGCTGTTTCCGACGGCGAATGAAGCGATCTTGGAAGCGCTGACGGAATCCGCCGCCAGCCTCGAGTTGGTCACCGCGCCGAAAGCGATGTTCGCCGTGGCGACGGCATTCGCGGCCAGCGTCGGATCGGGATAAGTGCCGTCCAGCGCACCGCCGGCCGGTCCGCCGATGCTGCCGCTCAGGCTGAACTGCGACACGGGTGCCGTCGCGACGGCCTGACGCGGCAGCAACGGCGCACCTTCCACGCTGACCTGCAGATACAGCTGCGTGCCCGTGAACGCGCCCGGGAATCCCAGCGACACCGAGAAGATGCCGTCGACGACCGGGAAGTCGGTCTCGGTGACCGTCGCGCCGACCTGGCTGCCGCCGGTCGGCTGATCGTACAGCGCGAAGGCGAGATCGAAGTTTCCGTTGGCCGGCGCGCCGCTTTGCTGCAGTCGGCCTTGATATGTGAAATTCGGCAGTTGTGGCGTCGTCTGCGCGACGGCCGCACCGGCGGCGATCAGGCAGGCGACCAGCGTCATGCGACGCAGCGCGACACGAAAACGGAAAACCGCGTTCATCACGTGCACTCCTCGAAGCCTGCGGAAAAGACGCTGTCGCGGCGCTGCCTTCCCGGTCCGGCCCAGTAGCCCGCCTGCACGGTGAACTCGCCGCCGCTGGCCGTGCCGATCGCCGGCTGGCCCAGCGTGCCCTCCAGGGTCCGGCAGCCCCCGGCGGACCGGCTCGTACCGCCCCCGGCGGCAATGACGTGACTGCTGATCTGCTGTGCCACGGTCGGCCCGGTGAGCACGACCCCTGCCAGCAGAACCAGCCTGAGCCGAGACGCCCCCGACCGCAGGCACGCACTCCGCGAAAGACATGACGACGATGCGTACCGCATGGAGGGAACCTCCCGTACCGATGGCATTGGATCCAGCTGAGGCGCGGGCACGAGCCTCCCATGCTGACGGGAACGACGTATGCGGCAACCAGGGGCCACGCGAACCGAAGCCTGCTGTCGAGCATCCCGCGACTTCACGCGGTTCGACGAAGTCGGGTCACTTCACGCCGGAGGTCCGGCGCAACCCGAAGCGACAAACGCGACGGCTCGCCGCTCCCGCCGGAGCAAGCGTCGGCTGTATCGCCGCGACGTGACGTGACCCGACTTCGCCGGAGATCCGGCGCAATGCCCTTCGGTTATTGCGCCCTGCACAAGCGCCGCAACAATCACTCGCGCAGACACGGCCCCGTCGTCGCCGCGGCCCCGCTGTAACTCAGATTGTTCGTCACCAGCGAATCCGGCGCGGTCACGCGCACGAGCGTGCTTTGGTGGCCGGGCGTCGGATAGCAGCCGATGTTGTTGCGGACGATCGCGTTGCCGTCGGGGACGTCGCCGCCCTGGTACTCGGTGCTGCCGACTCCGATGCCGACCTGGAACGCGAGCTGGGTGTTGAAGATGCGGTTGTCCTCGATGAGGATGCCGGGCGCCGACTGCACCGCGATGATGGTGTTGCCGCCGTTGACGAGCGTGTTGCCGCGCACGACGACGTTGCGGAACCATTCCGGCGTGTTGCGGCCCTGCGTGATCGACATCAGCCAGCAGCCTTCCGCGGCGGCATCCTGTTCGATCGTGTTGCCCTCGATCAGCAGGCCGTCCATCTGGCCATGGAAGGTCATGTTGCCGCCGGTGCAGACGCCGTTCACGACCGAGTTGCGCAGATAGCGGTTGTTGCGCAGCGTGACGTTGATGCCGCTGATGCCGTCGTCGCCGGACAGGTAGGTGCCGTGATCGAAGCCCGATCCGCCCACGTTGTTCGCACCGAACGTGTTGCCTTCGATCACCGAGTCGCGCAGTTGTCCCAAAATTCCCATGCCGCCGTTGCGCACGATCTGGTTGTTGCGGATCGCGATGTGGCGCAGGCCGTGCGGCGCGCGCGCCTGGGCGTGGATCGCGATGTAGAAACCCGTGAGTTCGCAATCCTCGATCGTGACGTCGTGCAGATTGTGGATCAGAAAGAATGCATGCGCGGTCGATCCCTGGCCGTCGAATTTCAGGCCGCGAAACACGTATCCGCCGTCGTTGCTGGTGTTGTTGTAGTCGCCGAAGTCGATCGCGCCGCTGCCGATGCCCGGTGCATTGAACAACGGCCGCGGGCCCGCGCCGTAGGCTTCGAAACTCAGCGGCCGGCTCGCCGTGGCGAGCGCGTTCTCCAGCCGCACATTGGTCCAGTTCCAGGCGCCGCCGCGTGCGAAATGCAGGCGCGTTCCGGCGGGCAGCGCGTTGATGCCGATTCCCGACAGATCGCGCTTCGGCGCGGCGATCGAGCCCGCGTTCGCATTGTTTCCCGGCACGCATCCCGCTGCGGCGCCGGCCTGGCAATCGCTGAAGAATATCCCGGCGGGTTCGAACGCATCGCGGAAGACGCCGTCGATCGGCGCTTGCGCGAACGACACGTTCGGAAACAGCACGCCGAGCAAGCCCGCAAACAAATACACAATGGTGCGTTCCATGCGAAATTCCAGGGCCATCGGCGTCCAGGCACGCTAACGCGCCGCCACGCAGCATCACAATGCTGCAGTGACAGACGTAGCGGAAGAGCGGCCGAACGGTTTTCCGCGTTGGTGTTTCAGGTACGGAGCCAGGTTCACGTGTCGTGTCGCCAACGCATGCATGTCGTGCGCAGACGGCACCGACGGCGAGCGGTTGGTTGCGCACGTGAACCCGACCCGTTGTCTCCAGAGTCGTACTATCGGCCCGTGTTCCCGTTGTCCCTACGGAAGCGGCTCGCGGAACAGGTCGCGTCGCGGCAATCCGGCGCCCCAGCTCGTGTTGCACGAACAGCTGCTGCCGATGCCGCTGCGGAGCCGGCACGAGTTGTTCACGCCGTCGTCGTAGCCGCCTTCCCGGCGTGTTCGCACACGGTTACGGAATTGGTCCGAACCGATGATCTGGACACCCTGATCGATACAGCTCCGTCCATAGCAGTAGCAGACGGCGCCGGCGCCGCCGAGGCGGCAGTCCTGGTTCGACCGGCATCCGGTCCTCTCGGCGAAACAGCCGAAGGTCTGGATTCCCTGCGCATTCGGCGCTCCGTCGGCCGCCATCGCCTGATAGACGGTGCCGGTGCCGTCCCGCTCCTCCGGGCAACCGATGGCAAGCCGACCCTCGAACGCCGTTTTCAGGTTGTACGCACGCTGCAGGTTCTCGCAGTCTTTCGAACCGTCGCCTCTGCACAGCGGCGAATAGATTTCCATCCACAGTTCCCAGACCGGCTTGAAGCCGAAATTCGAAGCCCCCGCG
>CAMLLF010000442.1 GCA_946480705.1 uncultured Lysobacteraceae bacterium
ACGCCGGCCGGCGAGCGGCTGCTGCGCCGCGTGCGGCCGATGCAGACGCTCGAAGCCGAAGCGCTCGCCGAGTTCTTGCCGGGAGACGAAACGACCGCAGCCACGCGCACGATCTCGATCGCAGTCAACGACGACTCGCTCGAAACCTGGTTTCTCGGCGCGATCGCACAGTTGCACGAGCAGCACGGCTACGTGTTCGACATCCGCGTCGACGATCAGGACCACACGCTGGATCTCGTGCGCGACGGCACCGTGCTCGGCGCAGTCACGTCGACGTCGAAGGCGATCCAGGGCTGCAACGTGTATGCGCTCGGCACGATGCGCTATCGGGCCATCGCGTCGCCGGCGTTCGCGGCGCGCTATTTCGCGAACGGCATGGACGCCGCATCGCTCGCGCGCGCACCGATGATCGTGTTCAACCGAAAGGACGAATTGCAGTGGCGTTTCGTGCGGCGGATCACGCGTTCGCAGCTGACGCCGCCGATCCACTACATTCCGACCGCGTCCGGTTTCGTCACGGCGGCATCGCTCGGGCTCGGCTGGTGCCTCGCGCCGGAGTATCTGATCGATGCGGTGAAGCAGAGCCGGCGGATCATCGTCGTCGAGCCCGCGCGCTGGCTCGACGTTCCGCTGTACTGGCAGCAGGCGGCGATCCGATCGAGCACGCTGCAGCAGATCAGCGACGCGCTGCGCGAGTCCGCGGCGTCCGCGTTGCGCATCTGAGTTCGTGCAGCGCGTGCGGACTCAACGTTGCCGCGGCGTTGCCTTCTGCGAGGGGATGCAACAGCACTGCGACGCACGAATACAGGCGAGCATGAAGTCGCCGACGCACGGGAAACAAGGTTCACTTTGCAACATTCCGCATCGACGCCGCCGGCGCCGAGAAGCGAGCTTGGCGCGCAGACATCCGGCGGCAAGGCCACATCGCGCACACGACCGAACGGACAGCTGCGCGGTCGAGCAACCAGTTTATATACAAAGATATAACGTCGCGCGTCGTGCGGCGCGGCTCAAGCCGCGCAAAACTCGGCCAGCGCCTTCGCCTGCAACGCCGGCGGCCCGGCGAGCACGCTGGTCGTACCGAGACCCGGCGCGTTGCCGTCGAGATCGGTGAACGCGGCACCGGCTTCGCGCAGGATCACGACGAGCGGCGCGATGTCGAGGATGTTGACGTCGGACTCGACGACGAGATCGATGCAGCCGCGCGCGAGCAGGTGGTAGTGCAGGAAATCGCCGTAGCCGCGCGTGCGGCCGCAGCGCTGCACCATGCGGGCGAGCGCCGTCCAGCGTGCGTCGCGCGACAGCGTCTTGACGTTGCCGAAGGAAATCGCGGTCTGCGCGGTGAAGTCGCTCGCGCCGGAGACCTGCAGGCGTTGGCCGTTGAGCCAGGCGCCGCCGCCGCGGCGCGCCCAGGCGATTTCGCCGTATTCTGATGCGCTCGACACGCCGAGCACGAGTTCGTCGCGATGCATCAGCGCGATCTGCGTCGAGAAGAACGGATAGCGCCGCACGAAGCTCTTGGTGCCGTCGATCGGGTCGATGAGCCAGAGCCAGTCGCTGTCGCCTTCGCGTCCTTCTTCTTCGCCGTAGAACGCATGATCGGGAAACGCCGCGCGCAGCACGTGCTTGATCGCGGCCTCGGCTTCGCGGTCGGCGATGGTGACCGGGGTCTCGTCGGCCTTGATCTCGACGTCGAAGCCGTCGCGGTAGTAGCGGCGGATGACCTGCGTTGCGGCTCCGGCCGCATCGCGCGCGACATCGAGTGCGCGGTCGAGGAACTCCGGCGTCGGATTCATCGCGGCGGTCTCAGAACAGCTTGAACAGCTGGCCGCTGATCTTGAGCAGGCTGCTGCCGTCGGGCTGCGGCTCGCCGATGTAGCGCAGCGCCTCGGCGACCTGCGGATCGCCGTTGCGCGCGACGAGCCGCGCGGTCGCGCTGAACTGGCCCGAGTTGACGACGAACTGCCCGGCGACTTCGAGGTTGCTGCTGCCGTCGTCCTTGACCGTGCCGGCGATGCTGCCGTCGGGCTGCGAGGAGAATTCGGCGAGCAGCTCGCCCAGGCGCGCCTCGGCTTCGCCGCTGACCGCGGCTTCGCGCCAGCGCGCGCTGCCGCGTGCGCCGCTGACCCAGCCGTTCGCGAGCCGCGCGTCGTCGATGCGGCCGTCGATCGTGCCATGGAGCTTCAGCGCGGGAATGTCGAGCGCCGGCGCTGCGGTTTCGGCCGGCAGCTGGAAGCTCATGTTCTGCACGAGCACGCTGCCGTCGGCATCGCGCGTGATGTCGCCGTTCAGCGCGAGCGCGCCGCCGCTCAGGTTCACGCGCGCGGCGACGCGGCGCAGCAGCAACGGCGACTTGTCGACCGACCACTGCAATGCGCCGAGCGGTGTGGCGAACGCGCTGGCCGACGAGGCCTGGCCCTTCCACACGGTGCCCGAAATGCCCGACAGGCGCAGCGGACCGAGATCGGGCTTGAGCCAGCGCAGCGCGAGTTCCGCAGGCAGGGTCCAGGCGATGACGCCGCCGATCGCGACGAGCAGCAGCAGCAACAGGAACAGACGGCGCAGCAGTTTCATGCGGTTTCGTTATCGCGGTAGTGGAAGGCGGGAGGGCACGACAGGATTACGGCTCTTCGAGCGTTACGCGCACGTTGACGCGTCCGTTGCCCTCGGCGCGGTCGGCCGAGAAGTCGGCCGCGACGACGCCGAAGTCACGCGACAGGCCTTCGAGCCAGTCGGCGACCGCGTCGAACGAGGCGCCTTCGAGGCTGACGCGCACGCTCTTCGGACCGACCGGTTCGACGCGGCGCAGTTCGTTCGCGAGCTGCGCGCCGCGCGCGGTCGCGTCGGCCAGCGCGAGCAGCGACTTGCCCTGGCGTTCGACCTTGGCGCGCGCGCCGAGGCCGCGGAGCTGCGCGACACGCGCGGAATCGCTGCGCATCTGCGCGAGATCGCTGCGCTGCGTTTCCACGCGCACGCGAAGTTCGGCGCGCGAGCGCTGCAGCGGATACCAGACCAGCGCCCAGAACAGCAGCACTGCGGTGACGCCGCCGCCGATCGACAGCACGCGGCGTTCGCGCGCGTCGCGCGCATTCCACCACTCGCGCATCATGGCGTGCCTCCGGTCAGGCGCATGCGGCCGTCGACGCCGTTCTGACTCGGGTTCGCGGCAGTCAGTTCGACCTTGAGGCCCGGCAGCGTGGTCAGCCGTTCGCGCAGCGAGTCGAGCGTCGGCACGTCGGGCGCGGTCACGGCGAGTTCGAGCGTGCCGTTGCGGAATTCGATGCCGCGCGTCGTCAGCCGCGTCGTCGAGCCGAGTATCGGCGCGATCTGGCCGAGCGTGCGCAGCAGGCCGCCGGTGGACTCGCCGCCGCCGAGCCGCGCGAGCGCACTCTTCATCAGCGCGGGCGGATCGCCGGCGACTTTTTCCATTTCCGGAAAACTCTGCACGAGCACGCCGCGCATCGCGCCGTCGAGACGGTCGGACTCGCGCACGAGCGCAAAGCGTTCGACGACGAGCTGGACGAAGGCGAGCACGACGAAGGCGGCGGCCGCGGCCGTGGCGCGGCGCCACCAGCGCGCGGCCGGCGCGCTGCGATGGCGCGGCGCGTAGGCGCCCTGCAGCAGATTCAGCACGGGCTCGGCGCCGACGCCGCGCGCGAGCAGCGCGAGCGCATCACCCTGGCGTTCGTGATACGCGCGCACCGGCAGCGGCAAGGCCTGACGCGGCTGGAAGCGCGTGTCGAAGACTTCGATCTCGGGCAGGCTGCCGTCGTCGGCGAATTCCAGCCACTCGGCCAGCAGGTCCGGTTCCATCGCCGCGGCGCGCCACGGGCCGAGGCGCAGCTGCGCATTGCCGGTTTCGATCAGCAGATGGCCCACCGGCAGCGCGAGCGGTTCGGGCAGCAGCACGTCGGGACTGATGCCGGCCTCGGCGAGTTCGGCGAGCCAGCGCCTGAGCCGTTCGTGCGCGACCGCGGCAACGCCGACCGTCGCGCCGTCGACGCGGGCGGCCAGCGCGAACTGCAGCTCCTCGACCGGCTGGGCCAGCTGGTCTTCGAGCGCGAACGGCACGGCCTTGGCAAGCTGCGCGCGGTTCTTGCTGACGGCCGGCGCGTCGAGCAGCACGACTTCGGCACCGGGAACGAGCACGACGATCTGCTGCGCGCGCGAGACGGCCTCGGCCGGCGGCAGGCCTGCGGTGGAGGCGGTCGACGCGCCAGGCACGAGCCAGGCATGACGGCCGTGGGAGTGCAGGCGTATCAGCAGACGTTGCGACATAGGGACCGGGCGGGACGGGACCGCGGGATTGTAGCAGCAGGCCGCGGGACGGCCGGGACGCGCGGCGTGACGCAGGACGCCGAGGACGGCCTGCTTTCGCTGCTGCTGGAGGCCGCCC
>CAMLLF010000443.1 GCA_946480705.1 uncultured Lysobacteraceae bacterium
TCCTGCAGGACGCGTAAGAGTTTTGCCTGTGAGGCCTCGTGAAGGTCCCCGACCTCGTCCAGGAAGATGCTGCCTCCGTCGGCGAGTTCGAACTTGCCGCGCGAGAGCTGCGCATAGACCGGCGAGACCTGCAGCCGCGCGAAACCCAGGCGCTGCGTCGTGAAATCGCGATCGAGCGGCAGGTTCACGCCGTAGCCCGCGGCCGTGCCGAGCGGATTCGCATCGATGAGCGCCAGCGTGTCCTGCGCGCGGCGCGCATCGTCGATGAAGGCCTCGGCGAAACCCGCGAACCACATCGCGGTCGACGAGACGACGGCACGCTGCAGATGCGTATAGCCGGGCATCGGCAGGGATTCCGCGGCGGCGCGGTCGAGACAGGCGCGCGCGGCGTCGCGGCAATGGCCGACTACCGCGCCGAGCTGCGCCTTGAGCCACAGGCGCGAGGCGACCAGCACCTGATCGTTGCGGCTGCGTCCCGTATGCACCTTGCGGCCGGCATCGCCGAGACGTTCAGTCAGGCGCGCCTCGATCGCCGAGTGGCCGTCCTCGTAGCGCTCGTCGAGCACGAACGCGCCGCTCGCGAAATCCGCGGCCACGGCATCGAGTTCACGCAACAGCCCCTCGCACTCCATCGCGTCGAGCAGGCCGATGCGCGCAAGGCCTTCGACGTGTGCCTTGCTCGCCTGCACGTCGTACGGAAACAGCTCGCGATCGAGCAGCACGTCGTCGCCGGCGAGAAAGCGCATGATGCGCGGATCCACTTCGACGCCTTCCTTTTGCCAGAGCAGGCCGCTCATGCGTGTTCTCCGTGCTGCGCAATTGCGCTGAACTCGGGCAGGCCCAGCGCGAGATTGAGGTTCTGCAGGGCCTGCGTCGCCGCGCCCTTGAGCAGGTTGTCGAGCGTCGCGACGACGACGACGCGCTTGCCGCCCGGCGCCGTCGTGAACGCGCCGATCTCGCAGTGATGGCGGCCGGCGATGCGGCTGACCCACGGCGCCTCGTCGACGAGGCGCACGAGCGGTTCGCCCGAATAACGTTCCGCGTAGCGCGCACGGACCGCATCGCGCGTCATCGACTGCTGCAGCCACAGATTCGCGGTCAGCGTGATGCCGCGAAAATGCGGTGCGACGTGCGGCATGAACTCGACCGGAAAACCGAGCTGTTCGCCGACCTCGCGCTCGTGCACATGAGCGGTCAGCGAATACGGCATCAGGTTGTCGCGCAGTTTCTCGACATCGTTCTTGTCCGACGGCGTGGTGCCCGCGCCGGAATACCCCGAGACGCCGAAACACGCCGGCGGCGCGGCCAGCACATCGACCAGCGGCGCGATCGCGAGCTGCATCGCGGTCGCATAGCAACCGGGATTGCTGATGCGCTTCTGTCCGGCATAGCGCGCGCGCGTCAGTTCGGGCAGGCCGTAGTACCACTGGCGGTCGAAGCGATTGTCGGCCGAGAGATCGACGACGACGCGCTCCGGGGCCACTGCGTCGATGGCCGCGAGGTAGGACGCCGCCTTGCCGTTCGGTAGCGCGAGCACGACCGCGTCGACAGCCTGCTGCGCCGTCGCGTCGGCATCGAGGTTGCTGTAGCGCAGCGCACCGCGGAACTCCGGAACGCTGCCGGCGACCGGACGGCCGTCGAGCTCGCGCGAGGACACGAACGCGAGTTCGAGGCCGGGATGCGCCGCGATCAGCCGGATGAGCTCCGCGCCGGTATGCCCGCGTGCGCCGATGATGCCTACTGACTTCGTCATGGGATCCGCCTCAGCCGAGCAGCGTCGCAGGACGGCCGCGGCAGTGTTCGACGCAGCGCTCGATCGTGTCGAACGCCGACAGCCCGTACCAGAACACTTTCCACTTCTCCTGTTTGTAGCATCCGTCCGACTCGGCATAGTAGAACGGATTGACGAGATTGCCGTGGCGCGACCGCCAGAACAGGGTCGGGTTTTCCTCGCGCATGATCTGCCAGACCGCGCGGCCGAGGCCCTCGCCCTGCGCCTCGTCGAGCACCGCGAACTTGTCGAGGTAGGTCAGCCCTTCGGCCTCGGTCAGGATGACCGCGGTGCGGTAGTTTTCGCTGACGTAGACGCGAAACGGCGTCGTGCGCTCGAAGTAGTCGTCGACCAGCGTGCGCCCGAAGCTCGATTCGATCAGCGCGCGCAGGCGCGGCCGGTCGATGCCGTCCCAGGACGTGAAGCGCAGCACCTTTTCGCCGCGGCGAATCAGCGTGCCCGAGCCCTTGTGCGTGAACAGCTCTTTCGCGAGCTCCGCCGGCCGCGTGATCGACACGGACGATGCCAGCGGCAGGTTTTCCAGCAGATCGCGGATCTGCTCGATCTTCAGGCGCATGCCGCCGTTGATCCAGGGCTGCGCCATCAGGTGGTCGTATTCGGTCGACAGGTTGATCGAGTCGATGACCTTGCCCTCGTCGTCGAGCAGGCCGCCGGTGCCGGTCAGGAAGATGATCTTGTAGGGCTGCAGCACCTGCACGAGTTCGTTCGCGGCGAAATCGGCATTGATGTTGAGGATCTGCCCGCCCGCGGTTTCGCCGAGGCTCGCGATGACCGGAATCGAACCGGCGTTGAGGCTCGCTTCGATCGGCGCGAGATTGACCGACTGCACTTCGCCGACGAGACCGAGCCGCGCCTGATCGATGAAGCGCGACTCGAACACGCCGCCGACTACCGACGTCGCGCGCACGTCGAGCGTCTGCACGATCGCGAGCGCTTCGGGCGAAGTCACGCGCAGGCCGTCGACGGTCTGCTTGACGATGCCCGCGGCCGACAGCTGCTCGTCGAGCTGCGGGCCGGCGCCGTGCACGACGATCGGCGTCAGCCCGACCTGCTGCAGGAACGCGAGCGACGAGGTCAGCGCGTCGAGATCGTCGCGCAGCACCGCGCCGCCGACCTTGACGACCGCGAAGCGCTTCGCATCGAGCTGCGAAAAGCGCTTCAGGTACTGGGAGATTTCCTTCGCGCTCGCCATGCTCGACAGCAGGCGGACGATGGTCTGGCGAACGTCCTTAATGGCGGCCATGCGTGATAATCCGTGCGTAGCTTTCGGTAACGTGCAGCAATTGATCGAGCGCGACCCACTCGTCGGCGGCATGCGCCTGGGCGATGTCGCCGGGGCCGTAGACGAAGCTCGTATAGCCCGCCGCCGAGAACAGCGCGGCCTCGGTCCAGAAATCCACGGCATTGCCGATCGGCAGGCCGAGCTCGTCGGCGATATCGCGCGCAGCGAGCCGACGCGATTCCGCCGCCGCCGTGTCGCCGGCCGGCAGCGACGCGCCGAAGAAGGTCGGCTCGAACTCCACCGGCAGCGCCGGCCCCAGCGTGCGGAAGGTGTCGAGCAGTTCCTCGGTGGCCATCGTCGGCAACGGACGAAAACCGAAGCGCACCTCGCACGACGGCGCGATCACGTTGGCCTTGATGCCGCCCTCGATGCGGCCGATGTTGAAACGCAGGCCGGTCAGCCCGCCGAAGCGGTGATGGGCGAGCGATTCGACATGATTGAGCGCGCGTTCGCCCCAGCGCAGCGCCTGATGCACGGCGCTGTCGCTGGCGGCACTCGCAGCCGAGGCGTGACCGGCACGGCCGGCGAAGCGCATGCGCACCGAGCTGATGCCGCGGTGCGCGAGCACGGCTTCGGCGTTGGTCGGCTCGGCGACGAGCACCGCATCGAACGCGGGCTTGTCGCGCAAGAATCCGGCGATGCAGCGCGCATCGTTGGCCTCCTCGTCGGAGGAGAACAGGAACGCGCAGTCGCCGTCGACGAGCCGGGCTGCCGCGACCATGGCCGCAGCCGCGCCCTTGATGTCGCAGGCACCCATGCCGATGGCGCGGTCGGACGTCACGAGCAGGTCGAACGGATCGCGCGTCCAGGTCGGCGTCGCCGGAACCGTATCCAGATGCACATTGATAAGAAACCGCGGATTGCCGCGCACCGAATACAGGCTGACTGCGCCGGCGCCGAAATCGGTGATCTGATGGCGAAACCCCGGCAGTTGCGCCTGCAGATAGTCGAATATGCCGCCCGTGCCGATCGCGCGCGGCGGGTTCTGCGTGTCGTGGGATACGAGCGCGCGCAGATGGTGCAGGCAATCGTCGAGCAGTACGTTGCCTGTGGTCACGAGCGGTTGACCTCGGCCCAGAGCGTCGAACTCATGCCGTAGAGCCGGATGAAGCCCTCGGCCTCGGCCACGCCCCAGTCCGCCGACTGCGCGTAGGTAGCGCCCTTCGCATTGAGAATATGCGGCGACTTCACGACGATGGCGTGGATGCTGCCGCCGGCCGTTTCGAGCGTGACTTCGCCGTTGACGCAGCGCTGGCTCGACGCGAGAAAGGCCTCCAGATCGGCCTTCAGCGGATCGTGATAGAA
>CAMLLF010000444.1 GCA_946480705.1 uncultured Lysobacteraceae bacterium
GCGCTCGATGTCGCCGGTGCACACGCGGCATTGCGCGCCGCGGTCGTCGACGGCACGCCGTTCGCGCTGCCGCATCCCGACGGCACCTTCGCCGAATTCGTGCTCGAAGACTCGCAGACGATGTCGCCGGAACTCGCTGCGAAGTTTCCGCAGATCCTGAGCCTGCGCGGCCGCGACGCCCAGGGCAACCGCGTGCGCGTGGACCTTTCCGACCTCGGCCTGCAGGCGCTCGTGTTCGATCGCGACGGCAGCTGGATCGTGCAGCCGAACGCGTTCGGCGCGGGCGGCGACTACATCAGCTTCCGGCGTGCCGACAGCACGACGCAGCGCCGCTTTCACTGCGACACGCACGACCGCGACGAGACACCCGACGAACACGCGAGCGCCGGCCCCGGCGTCGCCACGGTTACCGGCGCCTCGCGCCGCATACTGCGCACCGCGGTCGCCGCGACCGGCGAATACACCGCGGTGTTCGGCGGCACCGTCGCGCAGGGCCAGGCCGCGATCGTCGTCGCGATGAATCGCGTCAACGAGGTCTACGGCAACGAGTTCAGCGTGACCATGCAGCTCGTCGCCAACAACAACCTCGTCGTCTACACGAACGGCGGGACCGATCCGTATTCGAACAACGACGGCGGCGCGATGCTCGCGCAGAACCAGTCGAACCTGACGAGCGTGATCGGCACGGCCAACTACGATGTCGGCCACGTGTTCAGCACGGGCGGCGGCGGCGTCGCGACGCTCAATGCGATCTGCAACGACGGCAGCAAGGCGCGCGGCGTCACGGGCCTCGGCAATCCGCTCGGCGATCCGTTCTACATCGACTACGTCGCGCACGAGATAGGCCACCAGTACGGCGGCTCGCACACGTTCAACAGCTCGGCCGGCGCCTGCAGCGGCAACCGTTCCAGCGGCGCGGCCTACGAACCCGGCAGCGCATCGACGATCCAGGGCCATGCGAAGAGTCTCGAGCAGATGCAGGCGCGGCTCGACGCCGTGCCGAACTGCGGCACGTCGACGCCGAACCCGAGCCGGGCGCCGGCGATTCCGGCGATGACGGCGACCTATGCGATTCCGGCGCAGACGCCGTTCACACTGCTCGCACCGCTCGCGACCGACGCCGACAACGACGCGCTGACCTACGGCTGGGAGGAATACGACCTCGGCGCGAGCACGGCCGTCAACGTCGACAACGGCACGAGCCCGATCGTGCGCTCGTGGAATCCGGGCGTGACGCGCGGGCGCATGATCCCGCGTCCGTCGAACCTGTTCGCGAACACGATGGCGACCGGCGAAATCCTGCCGACGATGAATCGCACGTCGATGAAATTCCGCCTGACCGTGCGCGACAACCACGCCGGCGGCGGCCGCTCGACGAGCGCCGACATGCCCGGCATCCAGGTCGTCGCCGCAGCCGGACCGTTCGTCGTGACCGCGCCGAACACCGCAGTCAGCTGGGACACCGGCGTCACGCAGAACGTGACCTGGAACGTCGCCGGCACGACCGCCGCGCCGATCTCCTGCGCGAACGTCAACATCGACCTGACGCGCAACGGCGGCAACAGCTGGCTCAGCCTCGCGAGCAACGTGCCGAACGACGGCAGTCACGGCATCGTACTGCCGAGCGGTACGGCGGCGGCGACCGCGCGCATCCGCGTGAGCTGCAGCAGCAATATCTTCTTCGATATTTCCAATGTGAACTTTACGATCGTGCAGAGCGACGTGATCTTCCGCAACGCATTCCAGTAGCCGCGCGGCACGCACAGCCCGGCTTCGCATGCAGGTTGGCGCCGAGCGCAGCGAAGCCCGGCATGGCGGTCGACCCGGTCACTCGCTGCCCGCACCCGCGCGCGGATCGTTGCCCCAGAGTTCGAGCACGACCGCACCGAACGCGATCGCGACGAGCGGCGGCAAGCCGAGATCGGGCGTGCGCAACTCGGCGCGCAGGATGCCGGCGATCTGCATCTCGCCGCAGGCGACGCCGTCGCATTCGACACGCAACCGCGTCGGCAGCAACCCACTGCCGTAGACGCGCCAGCTGCGGCCGTCGGCGAGCGTCAATGCGACGTGGCCGCCGCGCCAGCGCAGGACGTTGCGCACCTGCGCGATTTCCGCGTCCGCGTCGCGAATGCGATAGCGGCGGTCGGGCCGCACGCCGGCGATCACTGCCGCGATGAGCCCGACGCGTCCGCGCGCGCGGGCACTCGCGCGATGGTCGCAATCGAGACTCACCGACGCCTCGTCGAACCGCACGCGTCGCCGGCCATCCAGACCCGCGCGCGCAATGTCGCCGCGCCGGACGCCGGCAACGTCCACGCGGATCGCGGCGTCTTGCTCATCCACGTATTTCACTGCGAACACGCTGTTCTCCCGATCCGCTCACCCGGCGCTGACGATACGCTGCGCTATGCTCGATGCATGAATCATCTCGCGCATGCGCTGCTGGCCGGCAGCGATCCCGACTGGATACTCGGCGGACTGCTCGGCGATTTCGTTCACGGGCCGGTACCGACGAATCTGCGCGAGGGCGTCGGGCACGGCATCCGCCTGCATCGCGCGATCGACGTATACACCGACGCGCATCCCGTCGTCGTCGCGCTGCGCGGCCGCTTCGTGCCGCCGTTCCGGCGCTATGCCGGCATCCTGATCGACGTCTGGTTCGACCACGTGCTCGCGCGCGATTTCGCACGCTGGAGCGACGCGCCGCTCGACGTTTTTTCCGATCTCGTCAACGACCTGCTGCGGCGACACCGCGACGAACTGCCGCCGAATCTGCAGCGCTTCGCCGACTACATGCGTCGCGCCGGCCTGCCGGCGGCCTATGCCGACAGCGCCGTCGTCGGCCGCGCGCTCGCTGGCGTCGGCACGCGCCTCAGTCGCGCGAATCCGCTGGCCCAAGCGCTGCCGGTGCTGCAGGCGCTCGATGCCGAACTGCGGGCCGGATTCGACGTGTTCTTTCCGGACCTCGTCGCGTTCGCCGACCGGTGGCGGTCCGACGCGATCGCCGGCAGACGCTGAAACGCACCGTTGAAGACGCGGAAACGACAACGCCGCCTTGCGGCGGCGTTGCGTGTCGGACGGGTCGGCCATGAAGCGGCGGCGACTGGTCCCGGTTTACGTGAGTACCGATTACTTGACCTGATCGATCATCCAGTGAACGGTGGCCTTCATCTGCTCGTCGTTGAGCGAGGGGTTGCCGCCGCGCGCCGGCATCACGCCGGCCTTGCCGGTGAAGCCTTCGATCGCATGCTTGATCATGGTGTCGGCGCCCTGCGCGATGCGCGGCGCCCAGTTCGCCTTGTCGTCCATACGCGGCGCACCGCCGGCTCCGGACTTGTGGCAGGCACCGCAGAGATTGTCGTAGATGACCTTGCCGTCGGTCGTGCCGCCGTAGGCGACCTGCGCAGCGGCGGCCTTCTTGCGGGCTTCCTCGGCGGCCAGCATCGCCGCGCGACCGGTTTCGCCGGCATACGAGGCGCCGACCGGCGCCAGACGATCCTCGACGGCCTTGCAGGCGGTCGGGCTGGTCGCCGGCGGATTCTTGTCGTAGATGTAGAGCGCCAGCAGGATGAAGGCCAGAGCCATCACGGCCAGCACGCCGATCAGCATCGAAAAGCGCTTCAGGAATTCCAGGTCGGTCTTGGTAATCGGGCTGCTCACAGAACACCTTTCCTAGCGGCGGCTTGGGTGCCGGAGTGGCTCCCGGCACGGACAAAAAGACGGGCAAGTATAACGGCCGACCCCGGACCACGGAAGCGCAGGGCTAGCCCGCTGCCCGGCCGGACCGCTATGATGCGCGCCGGTCTGCACCGTACCGGCGGCCCCGCCGCGAACCGCAGCCCCGGCCCCGCCGGCCCGGCCACAAACCCGGCACCGCAGAACCCGCGCCCCGCGTCGGGTCCCGCACCGCACCACCACGCGCCCGTAGCTCAGCTGGATAGAGTACCGCCCTCCGAAGGCGGTGGTCGGGGGTTCGAATCCCTCCGGGCGCGCCATCAAATCAACAACTTAGCTTCGCGACTCAAGCGATTCCGCGCCTCTAGGCAGCAGCTAGGCAGCATCTGCGCAACGTGGCGACAGCAAACTGCACTCCAACATCCGCGCTTGGTATACATTTGCCCCGTATCGCTTTCAGGGGGCGACGATGTCATTTTTCCTCGGTCTCTCCGCGCTTTTCACGATCTTTTTGATCAACGACGACCCATTGATGTGGAGTCCAAAGATGGCCTCCAAAATCGGGGATCTGACCACGCGCGACCTGCTGTCGTATTTCGGCTACGGATTGCTTGCCGCGGCACCGCTCGCGATAGTCTTCAAGATTGCGCATGCCACGGACCAAGGCGCTCGAGCGTATTGGCAGTGGCG
>CAMLLF010000445.1 GCA_946480705.1 uncultured Lysobacteraceae bacterium
CGCGGTCGCACCGGCATCTGGGCCGACCCGGTCGCGTGGCAGGTGGCGGCGTACATGGGTCTGCAGGCGTCGATGTTCTACATGCTGCTCGCGCTGCCGACCGGCATCTTCTATTTCACTTGGGCGCTGACCGGCCTGTCGCTGTCGTTCGGCCTGATGATCCTGATCATCGGCCTGCCGCTGACCGTTCTGTTCCTGGCGACCGTGCGCGCGCTGAGTCTCGTCGAAGGCCGCATCGTCGAGGTCATGCTCGGCGAGCGCATGCCGCGGCGTCCGCCCTATGCACCGCGCAACCAGCCGCTGCTCGAGAAGGTCAAGCAGCTGTTCACCGACGCGCGGACCTGGGGCACGCTGTTCTACATGGTGCTCATGCTGCCGCTCGGCATTTTCTACTTCACGCTGCTGATCACGTCGATCAGCGTCGGGCTCGGGCTCGCGCTGAATCCGATCGTCCACATGCTGACTGGTTTCGGCCTCGTCAACATCGACGGCGAAGTCTGGATGGCGCCGCTGTGGCTGCAGCCGTTCCAGGTGCTGCTCGGCGTGCTGGTCCTGTTCGGCTTCATGCATGTCGCACGCGGCATCGGCAAGCTGCAGGGCGCGCTGGCCAAGCAGCTGCTCGTGCATGCGGGATGAGGTGCGGGAACAGGGAGCGGGAATACGAATCGTAGTAGCGGGCCGCCGCTCCGTGAGAGGGACCTGCAGTCGATCGAGAATTCGCCGCGGCCGGTGACGGTCCGCGGCGAAATTTTTTTCCGGATCGCTGTCGATCCGGCGCACGCTGCTTCGACGTCTGAGTAGAACCGCCGCCACGCGCGGCCGACCACCGACGTAGGAGAACGACGATGCGCTGCATGATTCTGGTCAAAGCCAACCACGACACCGAAAACGGCGTGATGCCGACCGAGCAGGAATTCGCCGAAATGGGGCGCTACAACGAAGAGCTCGTCAAGGCCGGCATCATGCTGGCCGGCGAAGGATTGAAGGCAAGTTCGCACGGTGCGCGCGTGGAGTTCTCGGGCAGCTCCCGCACCGTCGTCGACGGGCCGTTTGCCGAAACCCGGGAACTCGTCGCCGGTTTCTGGCTCTGGCAGGTGCGCGATCTCGACGAAGCGATCGAATGGGTCAAGCGCTGCCCGAATCCGACCGGGCAGATGGGCACGATCGAGATCCGTCCGCTGTTCGAGATGGAGGATTTCGGCGCCGAACTCACGCCGGAGCTGCGCGCGCAGGAAGAACGCCTGCGTGCCGAGGTCGAGAATCGCAAGTGATTCGCCGGCGCCGCGGCGTGCGCGTCTTGCGTGCGCCGCGGCCGCATTCCACCATCGCACGCGGCCGCAGCGGCCGCTCCATGACATCGGGGAACACTCATGTTGAAGATCATCCTGCTGGTCGTCCTCGTCGCGATCGCCGCACTGCTCGTGGCCGCGGCGTTCCGGCCCGATTCGTTCCGCATCGAGCGCAGCATCACGATCAAGGCCGCGCCGGAGAAAGTGTTCGCGTTGATCGACGATTTCCACCGCTGGACCGCCTGGTCGCCCTGGGAAAAGCTCGACCCGGCGATGAAGCGCGAGCACAGCGGCAGCGCGAGCGGCAAGGACGCGGTCTATGCCTGGGAAGGCAACGGCAAGGTCGGCAAGGGCAGCATGCAGATCGTCGAGTCGGTGCCGCATTCGAAAGTTCTTATACAACTGCACTTTATCAAGCCGATGGATACGCGCAGCCACGCCGAGTTCACGCTGCGGCCCGGCGGCGACACGACCGAAGTGAACTGGGCCATGTACGGCCCGCAGCCCTACATGTCCAAGCTCATGGGCCTGGTCTTCAACATGGACAAGATGATCGGCAAGGACTTCGAGAAGGGACTGGCCGACCTCAAGAGCGCGGCGGAGTCCTGACTGCCGATGCGAGCGCACTGCGATGAACCCGTACTCGCTCTGCGGTGCCGCGCATGAGCGCGGCCTCGCACAAGGCCATCGCGACGGTCTGGCGCATGGAGTCCACGCGCCTGATCGGCGGCCTCATGCGCATGGTGCGCGACCTGAGCCTGGCCGAGGACCTGGCTCAGGATGCGCTCGTTTCGGCGCTGGAGCAGTGGCCCGATGCGGGCGTGCCGGACAATCCGGGCGCCTGGCTCATGGCCGCGGCCAAGCACCGCGCGATCGACCGGCTGCGGCGTAACGACATGGCGCAGCGCAAACATGACGAACTCGAAGTCGAGCACGAGCTGCAGCAGCTGCTGCAGGCGCCCGACGGCGAGCAGCTCGACGACAGCGTCATCGCGTGTCATCCCGTGCTGTCGAGCGAGGCGCGCGCCGCGCTGACCCTGCGCCTGATCGCCGGCCTGACGACCGACGAGATCGCGCGCGCATTCCTCCAGGCCGAGCCGACGATCGCGCAGCGCATCGTGCGTGCGAAGAAGACGCTGAGTTCGGCCAATGTGCCGTTCGAACTGCCGCCGGCCGGCGAACTCGCACAGCGGCTCGCGTCGGTGCTCGGCGTGATCTATCTGATCTTCAACGAAGGCTATTCGGCGACGGCCGGCGACGATCTGATGCGTCCGCAACTGTGCGAGGAAGCGCTGCGTCTCGGACGCATCCTCGTCGCGCTGATGCCGCGCGAAGCCGAGGTGCACGGCCTGCTCGCGCTCATGGAAATCCAGGCCTCGCGCGCGCCGGCGCGCGTGGACGCGAGCGGTGCGCCGGTGCTGCTGCTCGACCAGGACCGCGGGCGCTGGAACCAACTGCTGATCCGGCGCGGCCTTGCCGGACTTGCGCGCGCCGAGGAACTCGGCGGCGCACTGGGCCTGTACGCCCTGCAGGCCGCGATCGCGGCCTGCCACGCGCGTGCGCGCGTCGCCGCCGACACCGACTGGCGGCGCATCGCCGCGCTGTACGGCGCGCTCGCGCAGGTCGCACCGTCGCCCGTCGTCGAACTCAATCGTGCGATGGCCGTTTCGATGGCATTCGGGCCGGCGGCCGGACTCGCGATCGCCGACGCGCTGCAGGACGAACCCGCACTGCAGAGCTATCACCTGCTGCCGAGCGTGCGCGGCGATCTGCTCGCGAAGCTCGGCCGCAACGACGAGGCGGCGGCGGAATTCCGCCGCGCGTCCGCGCTCACGCGCAACCTGCGCGAACAGGTCGAATTGCAGCGCCGCGCGGCCGAGTGCCTCGGGCGCCACGGCATCGACAGCTGAGCCGCGCGGTGCGCAATCGCATCCGCGTGCGCGCCGGCGTCGTCCGCTCAGCCGCGTAGCAGCATCGACCAGAGTTCCGCGGCGACGGTTTCCGCCTGATCCGGCGCGAGGCCGCGCGCGCCGACCTCGAGAATCAGCCCGCGCCCGAGCACGAGCACCTGCCCGCTGCCGGCGCGCGCGAAACCGAACGACTCGCCATCGCGGCTGCGCCGGAATCGCAGCGTGCGTCCCGCGCCGTGGCTGTTGCGCGCTTCGGCCACGAGGAGGCGCCAGCTGCGTTCGAGCGATGCGTCGTGGCGACGCGCCGCGGCAGCAGTGTGCACGTAGACGGCGAGCTGCACGGCGTCGTCGGTTCCGGTTCCGCGCATGAGGCAGGCGCCCGCAAGCGAGCCTTCGCGCGGTTCGGCCAGCGCGAGCGGCCGCGCAATCAATCGTGCCGCGGCGTCGCGCGCGAGCGCGCAGGCGTCGATTTCGGTCTGCGCCGCGCTGCGTGCGCGACAGCCGGACAGCATGACCGCGGCGGCGAGCAGGCCGGATGCGACACGGCGCGTGATTCCGGAGGGCGCGCCGATCACGTCCGGTGCCGCATGACGGCCGGCCGCGTCGAGCCGCTGTGCGAGTCGCGGCAGATACCGCGCCGGCACCGCCGGACAGGCGTGATGCTCGTCGTGGTAGAGCATGTTGAAGCTGAGCCACTGCAGCCAGCCGCTGCGGCTGCTGCGTGCGGTGCGGCCGGCCGATGCGCAGCCGCGGTGCACGCTCCAGATGCCGATCATCGGCACGAGCGCGTTCGCTGCGATCAGCGAGATCGCGAGCGTCTGCAGGCCTGCGTCGCCGCCGCACCAGATCAGGGTTTGCAGCGCCGCGACGGCGGCGAGTTCGCGTCGGACCCAGCGCCGCTGGCGTGCGCTGCCGCGGCGCAGCGTCTCGACATGGATCAGCAGCGGATACGCAGGACTGCGCAGCAGCGCGGTCCAGAAGCCGTAGCCGGCCATGCGTCCCTCGACATCGTCCGCGGCGAGGCAGTTGCGATGGTGGTGCAGGTGCGTGTGTTCGATCGCATGCAGCGCGCCGCCGAGCAGCAGGCTCAGGGCGAACAGCAGCAGATCGC
Source organism: uncultured Lysobacteraceae bacterium (assembly GCA_946480705.1). The sequence goes on from CAMLLF010000445.1 coordinate 4,311, forward strand.
CTTCGCGGCGCGCGAGGCCGAGGTTGCGGTGGAACGTGTCGTGGGTCAGACGCA
>CAMLLF010000446.1 GCA_946480705.1 uncultured Lysobacteraceae bacterium
CGCCGCCGACGACGAGCACGTAGGCGCCCTTCGGATCGCGCTGGATCGCCTTCTGCGGCACGAGGAAGGCCTGTTCGAGTTCGCCCTGCACGACGCGCAGCTTCACGAACATGCCGGGCAGCAGCGTGCGTTCCGGATTCGGGAATGTCGCGCGCAGCGACATCGAGCCGGTGGTCGGATCGACTGCGAGGTCGGCGAAGCTCAGCGTGCCGTTGCGGCCGTAGGTGCTTCCGTCCGGAAGGAACAATTGCACTTCTGCCTGATCGGCCGCAGCGAGCTTGAGCTTGCCGTCGGCCTGGGCGCGGCGCAGGTCGGACACTTCGGCGGCGGACTGGCTGAAGTCGACGTAGATCGGATCGATCTGCTCGACGACGGTCAGCGGCGTGACTTCGCCCTGGCCGACCAGCGCGCCTTCGGTCACGAGCGCGCGGCCGGCGCGGCCGGCGATCGGCGCGGTCACCGCGGCATAGCCGAGACTCAGCCGCGCGGCGTCGACGTCGGCCTGGGCCTGGCGCACCGCGGCGGCGCTCGTGCGCTGCGCGGCGATCGCGTCGTCGAGATCCTGCTTGGCGATGACGCCGCGCGCGGCAAGGTCCTGGTAGCGCCTGGCCTTCGCGTCGGCATTCGCCGCGTTGGCGCGCGCCTGGCCGAGCGCGGCGTCGCGCGCGTTCAGCGCGGCCTTGAGCGGCGCGGGATCGATCTCGAACAGCGGTTCGCCGGCCTTGACATCGCTGCCTTCGGTATACAGGCGGCGCTCGACGATGCCGGGCACGCGCGCGCGGACTTCGGCCGTGCGCGTGGCCGCGAGACGGCCGACGAGATCGCGTGTCAGCGGCACGGCGCCGGCCTTGGCGAGGACCACGCCGACTTCCGGCGGCGGCGGCGCGGCACCCGCCTGCTGGCCGTTGTTCTTGCCGCAGGCGGCGAGCGCGAGCAGCAGGGCGAGGGGAAGGAGCAGGCGCAGCGGCTGCGGGCTCATGAGGACATCCTTGGAGAGATGGAAGAAAGGAGCGTGGCGTCGCGTTCGCGATGGGCGCGTAAAAACGCATCGACGACGCGATCGCACCAGGCCTCGCGTTCGGCCGGCGTATCGCGGCCCGGCAGGCCGAGGCGGCGGCGGTCGACATCGAAGCCGACCAGCATGCCGAGCAGCAGCTCGGCCAGCGCATCGGGTTCGTCGCGGCGCAGCTCGCCGCGTTCCATGGCGGCGGCGAGGCAGCCCGCGAGGCGCCGCTGGATCGACAGGGCGCCGGCATCGAACAGGGCGCGGGCCTCGTCGGGGAAGCGCGCGATGTCGGTGGTCAGCATGCGGATCGCCGTCACGGTGCGCGGCTGGGCGAGATGCTCGAGATGCGCCCGGGCGAAGCGCCGCAGCGCCGTATCGAGGTCGGCGACGTCGGGATCGAGGCTTGCGCCGATCGGGCCGAGGAGTTCCGCGACGACGCTGCGGAACAATCCTTCCTTGCTGCCGAAATGGGCATAGACGGTCTGCTTGGAGCAGCCCGCCCGTTGCGCGACGGCGTCCATGCTGACGGCGTAGCCGAGTTCGAACATGAGTTCGATCGCGGCGTCGCGCATGCGCTGCTGGCGCTCGAACGTGGCGGCGGGAGAGACGGCCATGACTTTTGGACTGTACCGTCCAGTTCAGGAATTGGCGGAGCATAGTCGGCGCGGATACCTGCGTCGATGGCCTTTCGACCAAAGTCGTGCCCGAGCCGCCCTGACGACGAAAGCGGTTCCTGCGATTCGAGCGGGCAGTGGCACTGGCATTCGGCGGCTGCCGGGTACCGGCGCGAAGCCGTCCGCACGGCCTGCGGCGGACGGCGATGACCCCGCGTTAAACACCCGTTTTTAGGGGGATTTTCGGCTGGATTCATATGCCCTGGAGGCGTATCCTCCGCGGCCTCTTTCACAGTTTCAGGGAAGCCCATGTCCGCCAAGAGCGAGAATGCGCAGGCGCCGGCCGTCGAGGCCGTGCTGACGGAACTCAAGAGCACGCTGAGCGCGGCGCGGCTCAAAGAGGCGCAGACGTTCACCGCCCACCTGCTGCATCGCGTCACGGCGGAAGACCTCGCGACGCGTCCCGCGACGCAATGGGCGGCGATGGCGCTGGACCTCCTCGAATTCGTCCGCGTGCGCAAGCCCGGCACCGCCTCGGTCCGCGTGTTCAACCCCTCGCTCGACGAACAAGGCTACGAATCCACTCATACCGTGCTGCAGGTCGTCACCGACGACTCGCCGTTCCTCGTCGACTCGGTCAGCATGGCCGTCAGCGCCGCCGGTCTGCTCGTGCATGCGACCGTGCATCCGGTCTACCAGATCGAGCGCGACGCCGGCGGCCACGTGCTCTCGCTGCTCGCGGAAGGCAAGGGCAGGACCGAATCGATCATGCACTTCGAGATCAGCCGCATCGCCGAAGCCGAAGAGCTCAAGCGGCTGCAGCAGGGCGTGACGCGTGCGCTGCACGACGTGCGCGCCGCGGTCGCCGACTGGCAGACGATGCGCGACAAGATGCTGCATCTCTCGCGCGAACTGCCGCAGCGCAAGCTGCCGGTCGACGCGGCCGGCATCGCCGAAGCGCAGGAGTTCCTGAACTTCGTCGCGAACGATCACTTCACCTTCCTCGGCTATCGCGAATACGCGGTCGACAAGGTCAACGGCGTCGACGTGCTCGTGACCGTGCCGAATTCCGGCCTGGGCATCCTGCGGCAGGACGAAGACGCGGCACCGCGTCCGCTCAACACGCTGGTCGCGCGCGAGCTGCCGCAGTCGGGCTCCACCGACGCGATCATCCTGACCAAGACCAATTCGCGCGCGACGGTGCACCGTCCGGGCTACATGGACTACATCAGCGTGCTCGGCTTCAACGACGCCGGCGTGCCGGTGACGGAGCAGCGCTTCCTCGGCCTGTTCACCTCGGGCGCCTACATGCGCCGTCCGCAGGACGTGCCGCTGGTGCGGCAGAAGGTCGAGTCGGTCATGGGCCGCTCGGGCCTCAAGCGCGAATCGCATTCGGGCAAGGCGCTGCGCCACATCCTCGAAACGCTGCCGCGCGACGAGCTGTTCCAGGCCACCGAGGAAGAACTGTTCACGACGGCGGTCGGCATCCTGCAGCTGCAGGAACGCACGCGCTCGCGCCTGTTCGTGCGCCGCGACAAGTACGGCCGCTTCTTCTCGTGCCTCGTGTTCATTCCGCGCGACCGTTTCGACAACGCGACGCGCGAGCGCATCGAGGCGATGCTCAAGCGCGCGCTGCACGGCGACCGCGTCGACTCGACCGTGCAGGTCGGCGAATCGGCGCTCGCGCGCCTGCATCTGATCATCCGGCCGAAGCCCGGCGAGCGCGCGCAGTACGACGTCGCCGAGATCGAAGCCAAGCTCGGCCAGATCGTGCGCAACTGGTCCGACGAACTGCGCGACGCGCTCGTGCAGAAGCACGGCGAGGACAAGGGCCTCAAGCTCGCGAACAAGTACGGCAAGGCGCTGCCGGCCAGCTACATCGAGGAAGTCACGCCGCATCTCGCCGTCGCCGACGTCGAGGCCGCGGCGGCGCTGAAGACGCCGGACGACATCCGCCTGTCGCTGTACCGCTCGCGCAAGAAGGGCGACGGCCTGCGCTTCAAGCTGTTCCGCTACGGCGCGCCGATCACGCTGTCCGATGCGCTGCCGATGCTCGAGAACATGGGCCTGAAGATCCTGTCGGAGCATCCGTACGAAATGGATCTCGGCGAGTCGACGATCTCGATCCAGGATTTCGACGTGCAGCCCGCCGCGGCCTGCGAATTCGACATCGATGAAGTCCGCGACGCGTTCCAGAACGCGTTCGAGCGCATCTGGCGAGGCCAGGCCGAGAACGACGGCTTCAACAAGCTGATCCTCGGCGCGCAGATGGACTGGCGTCAGGTCGCGATGCTGCGCGGCTACAGCAAGTATCTGCTGCAGACCGGCGTACCGTTCTCGCAGGCCTACATGGAAGCGACGCTCAACCAGTATCCGGCGATCGCCGGACTCCTCGTCGAGCTGTTCGAGGCGAAGTTCGATCCGGCGCGCGACGCGGCGAGCAAGACCTCGGTCGAACAGGCGCGCAAGCGCCTCGTCAAGGAACTCGATGCGCTCGTGCCCGACGACGTGCGCGCGAGCAATGCGCTCGCGTTCGAATCGCTGTATGCCGCGCGCAGCGAATCGCGCGACGCGCAGGCCGATGCGATCATCGGCGTCGTCCGCGTGCTGCTCGACCGCGTCGCGAGCCTCGACGAAGACCGCATCCTGCGCAGCTTCATGGGCGTGATCCGCGCGACCCTGCGCACGAGCTTCTACCAGCTCGACGGCAACAAGCCGA
>CAMLLF010000447.1 GCA_946480705.1 uncultured Lysobacteraceae bacterium
GCAACGGCGCGTCGTCGTCGTCGCGCGCGCTCACGCCGGCACGCGTGCCGGTGCCGACGCTCGACCGTTTCGGCATGCTGCTGATGGCGCTGCTGCTCGCGGTCAGCGGCCTGCTCGCCTGGCGCCGCGGCGACTGACCGCTTTCGATCAGTACACTTTCGATCAGTAGCCGACGAGGCCGCGCCGCGTCGCTTCGAGCGCGGCCTCGGCGCGCGTGCTTACGCTGAGCTTGCGGTAGATCGCCTTGAGGTATCCGGCGACGGTGTGGCGCGAGAGTTCGAGCACGTTCGCGACCTCGGCCAGCGTCAGTCCCTTCGCGACGAGGCGCAGCACATCGGTCTCGCGCGCGGTCAGCGCTTCTTCGGTATCGGCGGGTGCCGGTATCGGCTGGAAATGCCGCAGCAGCCGTCGCGCGATCGACGGCGACAGCGGCGGCTGGCCGGCGGCGATGCCGCGCAGCATGTCGGCCAGCGCCTCGGGCGACTGATCCTTGAGCACGTAGCCGTCGGCACCTGCACGCAGCGCCGGAAACAGGTGCGCGTCGTCGTCGAACACGGTGGCGACGATGCAGAGCGTGTGGCCGGGCTGCGCACGCAAGGCCTCGATCAGGCGCACGCCGCTGCCGTCGGGCAGGCCCAGGTCGATCAGCGCGAGCGGCGGCGGCGGGGAGACGTGCATCAGCGCGTCGGCCAAGGTCGCGGCCTGCTGTACGTGCACGCCCGGAAACGCGAGCGCCAGCGCGCGCGACAGCCAGTCGCGGCTGCCGGCGAGGTCGTCGACGACAAGGGCCCGGGGGATCTCCATACGCCGCTATCCTGCGCCGGCCGGCAGCGGGAACGCCAGCACGACCTTGGTGCCGCCGGCCGTGCCTTCGGTCCAGCGGATATCGCCGGCGAGTTCCTGCGCGCGCTGGCGCATGCCGCGCGTGCCGCGGCCGTCGCCGGCGGTGCGATGGCCGTCGTCGGTCAGTTCGAGCCGCAGCTCGTCGTTGCGCCAGTCGACGCGCACGCGCAGCGAACCGGCCTCGGCATGGCGGATCGTATTGCTGATCGCTTCGCGCACGATGCGGTGCAGATGCAGCGACTGCTCGGTGCGCAGCGGCGGATCGGGGATCGCGTCGGCTTCGCGCCACTCCAGGTCGATCCGCGCCGCGGCGAGCCGCTGGCGCGCCTCGGCGCGGATGTCGGCGAGCACGTCGGCGAGCGTGCCCGGCGTGCCGCGCGAGCGGCTGACGGTGTCGCGCAGATCCTGCAGCACGGCACGCGCCTGATCGGCCTGTTGCGGCGTCGTCGCCGCGTGGATGAGGCCGAGCAGCTTCGCGCCGAGGTCGTCGTGCAGATCGTGATAGATGCGTTCGCGCTCTTGCGCGGCAGCGCGCTCGCCGATTTCGCGTTCGCGCGCGGCACGTTCCTGCTCGAGCACGGTCAACGTACGCGCGTGCGCCTGGCGTTCGCGGCGCCAGCTCGCCGCGAGCGCGAGCAGCAGCGCACCGAACACCGCGAGCAGCAGCGCCGTCACGGCGCGCCGCCGGCGGTCAGCGCGTCGGCCGCGGCGGTGTCGCCGAAATGCCGGTGCACGGCGGCGAGCCGCGTCGCGGCGGTGCGCGTGCGTTCGTGCGCCGGACCGAACTTCGCGGCGAGGTCGCGATGCGCGCCTTCGAGCACGCGGCGCGCGTCGTCCCAGCGGCCGAGCTGGCTCAGGCATTCGCCGCGGTTGCTCGCGAGAATCGCGAGATATGGATGCCCGGCCGGCAGGTTCGCGCGCATCCAGACATCGAGCGCATCGAACTCGACGATCGCATCCTGCGGCCGCTTCTGCTTGAGCAGCAGCATCGCGAGGTTGTTGCGCGGCCCGATCGCGTCGGCGTTCGCCGGCCCGCCGTCGCGCGTCTGCGCGGCGACGACGCGGCGCAGTTCAGCCTCGGCATCGGCGAGCCGGCCGAGGTCTTCGAGCGCATAGGCGAGCACGTTGCGCGCGAGCAGGTTGTTCGGCGTAGCGTCCTCGCCGCGCAGCCGGCGCGCTTCGAGCACGTCGCGGATCAGCGCGATGCCCTGCTCCGATTCGCCGCGGCGCACGAGGAACGACGCGAGCGCCTGCTGCGCGTTGAGGGTTTCCGGATGCGCCGCGCCGAGCACGCGCGTGCGCACCGCGATGACTTCGCGGAACTCGGTCTCGGCCGCGGCGTCGTCGTTCTTGAGTTCGTACAGCGCGCCGAGCAGGCCGCGCACCTTGAGCGTCTGCGGATGATCGGCGCCGACCTGCGCGATGTGCACGGACAGCGAACCGCGCGCGAGTCCAATCGCTTCGTCGTAGCGGCCGGCGAGCCGCAGCGTCGAGCCGAGGTTGCGGCTGACCGCGAGGGTCAGCGCGTGACCGTCGCCGAGTTCGCGCTGCGCATCGCGCAGCAACGGCCGCAGCGCGTGTTCGGCGGCGTCGGATTTGCCCTGTGCGAGCAGTCCCTCGCCTTGCGCGAGCCGCGCGTCGACGCGGATCGCGGGTTGCGGTTCGGGCGCCGCCCTCGCGAGCAGCGGAACCAGCAGCGCGTCGGCGTCGGCGTATTTGTGCTGCGCATAGAGCGCGCGCGCCTCGCCGACGACGAGCGCATCGCGCAGCTCGACCGGCGCGCTCGCGTCGAGTCCCGCGAGCGCCTGGGCGAACACGGCCTGCGCGCGCGCGGCCTCGCCGAGATTGAGCAGGCTCGTCGCGAGCGTCAGCTTCACGCGCGCTGCGGCGAGCGGCGCGAGCCCGGCCTGCGGCAGTTCCGCCTGCGCGGCGTCGAGCACGCTGCGCACGGTCACGTCGCCGCCCTGCGCGCGGTCGGGATCGGCCGATACGAGCATGCGTTCGAGGAAGCCGTTGACCGCGGAGGCTTCGGTCACGCGCAGTTCGGCTTCGCGCCGCGCGGCGGCTTCGGACCAGGCCAGGCGCAGCGAAACGGCGCTCGCGCCGATCAGCGCGACGACGGCGAGGGCGGCGGCCGCACTGGCAAGGCGATGCCGCCGCACGAAACGCGCGAGCAGATAGCCGAGCGTCGGCGGCCGCGCGTCGACGGGCCGGTGCCCGCGTACGCGCTGCAGGTCGGCCGCGAACTCCGCAGCCGAGCTGTAGCGCCGTTCGGGCTCGCTCGCGAGCGCCTTCATGACGACGGTCTCGAGATCGCCGCGCGCGGCGGCGGCGAGGCGGCCGAGCGGCAGCGGCGCCTGATGCCGCACGATGTCGATCGCCTCGAACAGCGTCGACGTCGCGAGTTGCGGATACGGCAGGCGGCCGCCGACGAGTTCGTAGGCGATGCAGCCCAGCGCATACACGTCGCTGCGCACGTCGACCTGCGCGCTGTTGCCCGAGAGCTGCTCGGGACTCATGTAGGGCACGGTGCCGAGCACTTGCCCGAGCTGCGTGACCTCGCGCGACCAGCCGTCGGCGAGCCGCGCGATGCCGAAGTCGAGCACCTTGGGCTGGCCGTTCTCGTCGACGAGAATGTTGCCGGGCTTCAGATCGCGATGGATGACGCCGCGGCCGTGCGCGTAGTGGACCGCGCGGCAGACTTCGACCAGTCGCTGCAGGCGCGCGTCGAGGCCGAGCGCGCGGCGGTTCGCGTCGGTGACGAGATCGTCGCCGCGCACGTACTCGAGCGCGAGCCACGGCGGCGTGCGCTGCGCGTCGGCGGGATCGCTCGCGGCGTAGAGCCGCGCGATGCCGGGATGTTCGAGCTGCGCGAGCAGTTCGATTTCGCGCCGGAACCGGGTCAGTGCCGAACGGCCGAGCGCATGCAGGACCTTGAGCGCGACATCCCGCGGCGGCTGCGTCTCGCGCGCGCGGTAGACGCGTCCCATCGCGCCTTCGCCGAGCAGGCCGAGAATGCGGTACGGCCCTATCTGCTCGGGCAGCGGTGCATCGCCCGACGCGCCGCCCCTCTCGTGTAGCGTTTCTTCGCTCTCGTGCACGCTGCCCCCCTGGTCAACAGCGGCCTGCCCTACGGCGGAACCTCAATCCTCGCGCGAACTCGCCTTCACATCGACCCCCAGATCGCGGAGCTTGCGGTACAGATGGGTCCGCTCCATGCCGACGAGCTTGGCGAGCTTGCCGACGCTGCCGCCGGTTTCCTGCAGCTGGCGCAGCAGATAGACGCGTTCGAACTGCTCGCGCGCCTCGCGCAGCGACAGGCCGAAGTCGATGTCGAATCCGTCGCCGCGCGCACCGGTGCGCGGCGCGGGCGCGCTGCCGGACAGCGCCTGCTCGACTTCGCCGAGTTCGACCTCGGGCGCGGCGCCGAGAATCAGCAGGCGCTGCACGAGATTGCGCAGTTCGCGCAGATTGCCGGGCCAGCCG
>CAMLLF010000448.1 GCA_946480705.1 uncultured Lysobacteraceae bacterium
CGCTGGCCGAGGAGCTCGCCGGTGGGGACCTCGAGCCGTGCCGCGCCGTCGTCGCCCGCGAAGGCCGTGCGCGTGCCCGTGTTGCGGTCGGAGACGACGCGATCGAGGTCGATGCGATCGTGGCGCAGGCCGGCGACGAGCAGCCAGCGCGTACCGAGGTTCAGCGCCTCCTCGACGAACAGCGCGCTGACCGTCGATGCGCTGTCGAAGTCGACGCGATTGCCGGCGCCGGGGAACAGCAGGGCTTCGTCGCCTGTGGGAAAGTGGCCGCGCTGCGGATCGTGCAGGTCGACCGGCGTCGTCGTGCCGAAGCGGCGCCGATTGAAAAAATCGCTTTCGCTGTATTCGACTCCGGCCGAAAAGCGATGGCGTAGGCCGCCGAGGTCGGCGTCGACGACGTAACTCGCGCGCTCGACCCAATAGTCGTGGTCGTGCGTGATGAAGGTGGTCGAGCGGCGCAGGTTCGCGGCCGCGGCGTCCCAGGTGTAGGTCTCGGTGTTGCGCCAGCGGCGGTCCGCGGCATAGCGGTCGAGCTCGTTGACGAACTGCGCGTGGTCGCTGAGCTGCCAGGCGAGTCGCGTGCGCAGCCAGTCGGCGTTCGCGCGGGAGTAGCCGTCGACGACGTCGTAGTTGCGCCTGCGGGTCGCGAGATCGACGACGTAGCCGTTCGCGCTCGTCACGATGCGGGATGGATCGCGTGCCGCCGCAAAAGGAACCAGCGGCGTACCCCAGTAGGCGGTGCCGTAGTCGTCGCGGAACCGGTCGATCGAGACGCCGAGCTCGAGCGCGTCGTGCGGCCGCCACCGGAACGCGAACAAGCCGGCCTGCGTGCTCGTGTCGGTGTCGTCGACGAAGCCGTCGCTGCGGTTGTCGCTGACGACCGCGCGCAGCGCGGCGCGCTCGCCGAACGGCGCATTGGCATCGGCACCCGCGCGACGCGCGCCGAAATCGCCGGCGCCCAGCGTCGCGCTCCAGCGGGGCGCCTCGAACTGCGGCCGCTTCGGCACGAGATTGATGGCGCCGGCGAGCGCGCCCTCGCCATAGAGCACCGAAGCCGGCCCCTTGAGCACCTCGATGCGTTCGAAGCTGAAGCTGTCGTAGTTCCGGGTGATCAGCGGACCGGCGGTCTGGCGAATGCCGTCGTAGAGCAGCGAGATCGCGCCGCCGCTGAAGCCGCGCATCGTGGTCACGCCGGGCGACGACGGCAGCGCCGCCGCGAGCACGCCGGGCGCGGCATTGATCGCTTCGATGCTCGTGCGTGCGCCGCGCGCCTGCAGTTGCGTCTCGTCCAGGACATCGAGCGTCGCCGGCGTTTCGCGTGTCGCAAGGCCGAGCCGCGAGCCGACCGCGGGCGTCTCGTCGAGCGGCGAGGGCGCGGTGGTCCCGGTCACCTCGACGCGGTCCAGCGTTCGCGGCGCTTCCTCGGCCTGCGCAGTCGGGCAGGCCAGCGACAGGCATACGCACCAGCGCAAGCTCGGCCGGCGTCCGTGGTTTGTCTGCATCAAATTCCCCGGCGGTTCCAGAATAGTTATGTTATAACATAACCGAAACAAGGAAAAGTCAGGGGAATACCTCGACGCTCAGCGCAGGTCGCGACCGCCACGGCGCCATCCGATCCAGCGCGGAACACGCCTGCAGTAATCGTCGTAGCGCTCGCCGTACTTGCGCCGCAGCCGGGCTTCCTCGTAGGGGACGTACCAGTACTGCGCCGCAAGCAGAAACAGCAGCGGCCCTGCGAACGCGACCAGCGATCCGAGACACCAGGCCACGCCGGACAGCAGCACGAGCATGCCCAGGTACATCGGATTGCGGCTGCGTGAGAACAGCCCTCGCTCGCAGAGATCCGACGGCTCGCCGAAGGTCTGGATGTTGATGCGCAGCGAGTGGAACAGGTGGGCATGGGCCTGAGCCAGCGCGAGTCCGGCCAGCGCGATCACGCCGCCGAGCCAGGTGTAGGGCGTTTTGATCAGCTCCGGAGACGGAAGCATCCTGTCCAGCACCAGCATGCCGCCGATCGTGACGAGTACGAGCACCGGCGGAATCAGGAAACGCATCATTGCAAGGGGCCTCCTATGATCCGCAGAGCATCCGGCACCGCGACCCGTCCGTCGTTATCCCGCGATAACGCCGCCGTCGCGACGAGGCTTGTGTACGACGCATTCGAGCAGCTCGCCGGGCAGCGCCTGGTTCGCGACGCAGCACTCGACCGACAGACCCGTGTCTGCAGCCTGGCCCCGGGCGGGCTGCTCTTCGGAGCCGGATCCGTCGACAGCCGCGTCCACGTCGTGCTGGAGGGTTTCCTGACACTGAAATACGCGTCGTCGGCCGGCACGTCGTGGATCAAGGGATTCGTGCCGCCGCTGATGCCGTTTGCCTGTGTTTCCTGCCTCGATGGCGCCCGCGCGCACTTCGATGCGTATGCGGGTGCGGCCACGACGGTGGCGTTGATTCCGTTCCGGGCGCTCGATCACCTGTCGAGCGCGTCAGCGGCCTGGCAGCGCGCGCTGCTCAACGCGTTCAAGCGCTACGGGCAGCGCAAGGAAAAGCGCGAGCGTGAACTGCTGACGCTGTCGGCCGAGGCGCGATACGTCCGTTTTCTGCAGGACATGCCGGAGATTGCCGCTCGGCTGAAACAGCACGAAATCGCGAACTACGTCCGCGTCACGCCGGTGAGCCTGAGCCGGATCCGCCGCCGCCTGCAGCTGACGCGCGCGGGAGCGGCGACGGCGTGCGCATCGGACGCGAAACGATGATCGGCAATCGACGCACGGACTCATTCGCTCCCGCTCGTCTGCGGCATCGGAAAGCGCTCCTGGAACCACGCCTGCCACAGCGGCGTCACGCGGGCCACGGTGTCGGCCGCCTGATCGCCGTACGTATACAAATTCATCGCGACGACAGTCGGGCCGCCGGGGTAGGTGGCGGCGCCCAGCGCCGCGATGCCCGGGCCGGGCTCGTCGATCCGCAGCAGGGCGTCATAGGGATTCTCGGTGACCAGTTCCACGACGCCGGCGAGCGGCGAGGCACCGGCGTCAGTCGCCCAGCGCTGTCCGACGTCCACGCCCGCGACGCCCAGCGCCGCCGTCAGCGCCTCCCAACCTTCCGCCTCGGTCGTCGCGATCGGCGTCGTGATCTGCATGATCGCGGCGCGCTGGCCGCGGAAGTGAGTGAGATAGAGCCGCAGGATGTTGAGGAAACCGGCCCATCCGGATTCGGCGCCTTCGAGCTGGTTGTCCCATTCGTCGGTGCTGGCGAACAGGCTGTGCACCATGCGAACGAGGCATACGCCGCCTGAGCGCGCTTCGATCGTCCACTCGGTCGCGACCGGCGGCGAGCCGCCGCCGTAGACCTCGCCCTCGCCGGCGTAGCTCCGCGGCGGATCCCACGCGGTTATGGCTGCGCAGGGCTGCAGGCCCTGGCCGAAGTTGAGCTTCATCGTGACGGGCTTGCCGTCGCGTTCCTCGAATTCCGCCGGCACGAACCACGACGAAAGCCCCGGCCCGGTGGCGATGGCCTGCCAGACCTCTTCCGGCGTACCGGGAACCTCGAATTCGACGTGCAGCGAACGGCGTCCGTTGGGTTCCTGCTTCACGCTCATGGCGATTCCTCGGATTCGGATTTCTGCGGTAGGGGATGGGCAAGGACGACGAGCCGATGGGCGCGGCCGCCCGGCGCGGATTCGTCGTGATACTTGGAAACGAGCGTCGCGACGGCTTCGGCGAGCTCCTGACTGAACGCGGCGCGTTCCGCCGGCGACCGGAAGCGAACTTCGGCATCCACGGCGAGGCTCGCGAGACGCTTGCCCGAGGCCGTCGCGCGGCGCACGAGATCGCCGACCTCACGCACGACGCGCGCGCCGAGCGCGATCAGATAGCTCGCCGACAGCCGGTCGACGGCCCGGTTCGAGTCGACCGCTACGGGACCCAGCGCGCTCGGCGAAACGACATACGAGGCGGCCGTCGCGACGAGCAGCCGTTCCTTCAGTCCGCCCCATTGGCGTTCCTCGGCCAGTCGCACGAGCCCATGAGATTCAAGCGCATGCAGGTGATAGTTGATCTTCTGTCGAGCAAGGCCGACTCGCTTGGCCAAGGTCGCGGCAGAGGCGGGCGTGGCCAGTTCGGCCAGCAGCCGACCGCGGACCGGCTCCAAGGCCGCCGCCGCCGCGGCCGGATCATCGATGACGTGGATGTCGAACATGGCCGGACGGTAGCTTTGACAAATTTTCTTGTCAATGCTCAGGCGTTGCCGTAGTTGCCGCATCGACCGATGCCGAATCCGGGCATCGGCCATGGTGCAGCGAGCGAAGCAGACGTCGGACCACGCGAGCGC
>CAMLLF010000449.1 GCA_946480705.1 uncultured Lysobacteraceae bacterium
CGACACCACCGTCTGCAGCGCCATCGTTCGTTCGCTGACCTGCGTTTCCAGTTGACGGTTGCGACGGGACAGCATCGCGGTGCGGAAGCGCAAGAGCTGTCGCAGCAGGATCACCGCCACGACAGCGAGTGTCAGTTTGAAAGCGAGGGTCTGCCACCATGCCGGCACGATCCTGAAAGAAAATGTCGAGGCGGGTCCCCACGCGCCCTCCGGTGATATTCGTGCGGCCGCTTCGAGCGTGTAGCTTCCCGGAGTCAGTTCGGAATAGCGCACGGCAGCGCTATGCGAAACATGCGGTTCGTGCTCCAGTCCGATCAACTGGGTGCGATACTCGAGTCTGCGACCCGCGCTGAAACTCAGGCCCGCAACGCGCGCCTGCATCACGTTCTCGGAATGGGGTACCGCGGGGGCATCGTCGTGCCGCGCGACGACCTGAGATCCGACCTGCAGATCCAGCAGCGCCACCGGTGGTGGCGGCAATGTCGTCAGTTGCTCGTCCACACGACCGTCGAAATGGGCCAGGCCGGCACTCGTTCCGCTCCAGACCTGTCCGTCGTCATCCGCCAGAAACGCCGAGTTGGCGATGTCTTCGCCGACGAGCCCATCGTCCAGTCCGAACGATCGCTGGATATCGCCCGAAAACAGATGCACGCCTCGGGAGCCGCCGACCCACAACCGTTGCGCCCGATCTTCGCCGAGCATGTACACGTCATCGGTGCCACCGTTGTCGCCGTCCCGGTGGCGCACGATGTGCAGGCTGCCATTGGCATACGTCGCGTGCGTAACACCGAGCGGGTCGTAGTAGCTGATCAGGATTTCTCCCGCTGCCGTCGGCAGGACATGCGACACGAACGAGCGGCGCAGTCCGCGCGTCGCGTCAAAGGTCTTCCGGAAACTGCCATCGCGCACGGTGAGGCCGCGCTGGCCGGCGATCCACAGGCGCCCCTGTTCGTCCTCCCGGATATCGCCCACCAGCCCTTCGGTCGCACCCTCGAATTCGGTTGCGCGTTCAAAGGTCAACGTGGGCGTGCGTGCATCGGCACGGTGGAGCCCGTCGGACGTCGCCGCCCACAAGGTGCCCGTGCGGTCCTTGAGCAGACGCATGACGCGCACCGAAGGATCGACTCCGCCGAAGCGGACGGCATTGACTGCCTGGGTTTCGGGATCAACGAGCAGCAGTTCCGCGCCAATGCTGCCCCCTGCGATGAGGCGTCCATCGTCCAGCTGGAGCAGGGTGCGCAGATCCCTGTCTTTGGTCCCGCGTATCTGCCGGAATCCCTCCGGCGCGAGCCAGGCGATGCCGCTGTTCGTCGCCACCCACAGCCGTTGCTGCCGGTCGCGCGCGATCGACCAGACCACGTCGCCCGGTACGCCTTCGCGGGCCGTATACGCCGTCCAGACGCCGCGGCCCAGGCGCCGGTGCAGTCCCGCAGATCCCCACCAGAGCGATCCCTCACGATCCTCCAGGACCGTCCTCGACCAGGGCGATGGCAATTGCGTGGGACCGTCGATGATCGACCACTCACCGCGGTTGTGATGGAGCAGGCCGGCCGCGGTCGGCACGTACAGATCGCCGTTGGCACCGGTGGTCAGGAATCCGGATCGTGATCGGATCGGCAGCGGCGTTTCGGCCACCTGGAAGCTCGAATCACGGGACTTCACCATCAGGCCGTTGGACTGCCTCGCCCAGAGCCTGCCGTCACCGTCGAAGACGAGCTTCTCGACGCGCTCCCGGGCTTGCTCCGAAGGCAGCTCGAATCGCTGCCATCGATCGCCCTGCCAACGGATCACGTGTGCTTGCGCGTTGTGCCAGACCGCAAGCCACATGCGGTCGCTCTCCGGTTCGTTGACCAGCGCGGTCGCTGTGCCTTCGGGCCATCCCGCGACTGGCAGGAAACGCCCCGACGTATCGTGGGCGACGGGCCCGGTGTCGGGTTCACTGGTAATCGCCCAGAGTCCTTTTGGCCCCTGGGCCAGCGCCCAGATCTTCTCTTCAGCAAGCCCCTGCACCGGCGTGTTGGCAACGAAGGTGCGGCCGGTCCACCGATGCAAGCCGACACTCGTGCCGACCCAGAGCGTGCCATCGCGATCCTCCAGGAGGCGCGAGATCGACGACGACTGAAGTCCGTCCCGCAGCCCGAACGCCTGGAAGCGCGAGCCGTCGTAGCGAAAGAGGCCACTCTCGGTGCCGGCCCACAGAAATCCTTCACGGTCCTGAAGCAGCGACAGGATGTAGATACCAGGGATGCCGTCGGAAGGGCCGTAGGCGCGATAGAGTGCATGCCCCGGCCTCACGTCCGTAGCGGCGCGGAGCGGGAGCGAGCAGCAAATCAGCAGCAATTGGACTGCCCAGCGCCTGAGGGTCATACCGTGCATGGTTACGTGGACTCCGCGCGACCGGGTCGTGGCGCCGTCCTGTGCGCGCGTCGCTGTCGCGACGACAAGTCGACCGGACGCGTTCTACACCGACGACACCGTCACTGCCACCCTCTTTCGACAGGGCGTGCATGGCGTGCGTCGTTCGTTGCGCGACCTGCCGGGTCTGACCACTTCGCCGAAGGACGCGGGTCCGCTGCTCGGCCGCTTCATCGGGCGACGTCCTTCCGGCAGTCGAGGTTGGCGGCAGCGCCCAGCACCGCGCGGCGCAACCCCGCCAGCGTGAGACCGTCATCGCAGTATCGGCGCACGTTGCAGCGGACTGCGAGGCTATCGAATTCGGGCGACTCGTCGGCGCCGACGCAGATGAATCGCGAGCGCGGCAATGCCGCAAGGACGCGCGCGAGCGTTTGCAGCGCCGCATCGGGATCGGACTCGCGAGAATCGAGTACGACCACGTCGGGCTGCATGATCGCCAGTGTCCGCAGGTCACCCGCCGTGTCGCCGAGGATGGCCTTGACCAGGATCAACGCGCTGGAGGGCAACAACGAAATCAGCGCATCGCCACGCATGCCGGAGGTGCGAACGATGCACGCGGTGACGACGTGCGAAGGGGAACCGGCAGAGTAGGGCATGTCAGCGCAGCGTTCGAAAAAGTGAACAGTGGTACTTACGGTAACTGGAATCCGTCGGCGAACAGGTGATCGGAACTTCGTTCGAACGCACCCATGTCGATCGCGGCAACGGACGGCCGCGGGGTCGCCTGCCCCGGAGCGGTCGCGGAACGACGCGCATGCCAGCGCGGGATCTCCATCGGCGCGGGAAACGGCAGCAACGGAGGCGGTGCGGCGACACCGTTGCCTGCATCCGTCAGCTCGCTCGCAAGACCTGGTACGAAGTCGTTGTCCGCGGCGTTTTCAAAGCCTGCAGTGGCCGCCATGCGCGTCGACGTCCAGGCTGAAGGAACGGCGCCAGCGCTGCTGTCGACGAAGTTGTTCGACCCGCTGAGCTGGCGCGAGGTGGTCATGCCTTGCGCATCGACCCACTGTGCCTCGACATCGCGAAAGATCTGAAGTCCGCCGCCGTTGAGCCGTGTGAACACGTTGTTGTGCGCGTCGACCGATTGCAGGCGAGAAAACAGTCGCAGCGCCGTACCGGCAGTGCGGAAGACGAAGGTGTTGTTCAGCAGGCGATAGCGTCCCGAGCTGCCGGCACCGGTGCCGTCCCCGCCGAGTCTCACCGCGTAGGCTGACGCCGGTCCGGCGTGAACGATCACGTTGCCGACCAGCTCGCCGTCTTCGCGCGCCGTCGCGTCCGACCACGCCGGGTTCTCCTGAAAGTCGGGATCGGGGCTCAGCATCTCGACTTCCTGGACTCTCGCCGCTTCGATCCAGTTGTAATGGAGCTCGGTCCGCTCGGCGCGCGACTTCACGAGATTTCCACTCAGCCCGTCATGTACGTAGCTGTAGCGAAGACGGAAAAACGCTCGCGGATTCTCGATCTCGCCCGTCTGCGCATAGATCGTATGTTTCTGATCGTTTCCGGCGCTGCCGATGTGGTGGAGCTCGGAGTATTCGATCGTCAGCGAACCGGCAAGATCGGCCGAATGTACGCCATGATTCGGACAGTCATGAACGCGCACGTCCCTCAGGGTCACATCGTGTGCATCGTGAAAGACGCATCGCGACGTGCCGCCCGTAATGTCGATGCCTTCGAGCACGACGTGATTCGACGATTGAAACTTGATCGTATTCGTGCCGCCCTGCAACACCGGCCGTCGTCCCTCGATACGTTCTCCGCGAATCGTGACAGGCAGCGTGGTGCTCCCACCGTCGTCGGAGCGAACGACGACTCCGCTGCCCACCGCGTAGGTGTGATTCCCGTCGACGTGGATCACATCGCCAGGCTCGATGTTTCGCGCATCGAGCAGCGCCTGGAGCGTCCGGAA
>CAMLLF010000450.1 GCA_946480705.1 uncultured Lysobacteraceae bacterium
GGCGAGAGCAAGGACATGGAGCAGCTCCGCGATTACGGCGGCGGCGCCCAGATCCTCTCGGCGCTGGGCATTCACGACATGGACGGCAACGTGTCGGAATGGGTCGACGACTGCTGGCACGACACCTACATCCGCGCGCCGCGCGACAGCCGCGCATGGATCAACCCCGGCTGCGAACGCCATGTCGTGCGCGGCGGATCGTGGGGATCGGATCCGGATCAGATGCGCTCGGCGTTTCGGCTTTCCGCGTTGACGACGACGCGCAGTGGGCGCGTGGGATTTCGCGTGGCGCGGGATCTCTGAGGAACGTGGCGCCTCGGGTAGGTTGGCGGTAAGCCACAGGCTGTCTTCGACATCGCGGCGATGCGCATACGGCAAGGAGCGCGCATGAACGACAGCAAGGGCGAGCGGGTTCTCTATCGCACGGATGATGGACGCACCCGGCTTCATCTGCTCCGAGAAGCGCTTCTACCAGAAGCTGCGCGACCTGTTCAAAAACCAGCAGCAGCGACTACGACGGCACGGCGCGGGCGGCCAAAACCTTCTTTGCCACGCGCCTCGCGTCCACAAACGCAAATAAGTCCTGCATCGCGACCGCCGAACGGCAAGAACGGGGTCTTGCCGACCCATCCTCGTTCGCGTCCTGCGACGTTTTTCTCGGACGGCATCGAGTTCTATCACGACGAAGCTGGCTTCTCCGCGGGCGAGCAGGTGCGCGAGAACACGCGCCGGCTCACTCGGCGCTCATCACGTTCAACAAACTTGCACGCCTTATGCAACGAAATCCCTCGCAGAAACCGATGCTATAGACAATTCCGCAATGTGTAATCGGTACGCGCCGGTCTTGAAGGTTGGCGATTCGCGGCGCCATTCGCAATTGGCTCACGCGCGCGCAGGTGCGACGGTCATGCGGTCGATGCATACCGTAGGGCGCAATAACCGAAGGGCATTGCGCCGTGTCTCCGACGTCGACTCACTTGAATCCGCGGCACTGCGCTCGAAGCGGCACTTCGCTGGCCGAGTCAGCCCACTCAGTGTTGTCGCCGCAACCTGCGGAAATTCGCGTGCGATGCGCTGAGATGACGGCGCAATGCGCTGCGCTTGTTGCGCCCTACGGTTGCAGCCGTCAAGACACATGATGCCGGGGCGCAGGC
Organism: uncultured Lysobacteraceae bacterium; assembly: GCA_946480705.1. Next base: position 1,155 of record CAMLLF010000450.1, read on the forward strand.
GCCGTGAGTTCATGCATAAATTGGCCTTATGGTTGGCATCGAAATTTCGCGTTGTGGTTGCGGAACGCTGCCCCCTAGCATGGCCGTCATGCGCGAGCTCGCTGTCGTCACGTCCGGATTCCTCGTGTGCTGGGCTCCGTGCCGGAAAATCGTGCAGGGACACGCGAGGGCCGGTGTCGATGATCCTCAACCCATGGCGCGGGCCGCCAAGGCGTTGCGCGCCCGCGTCACCCCGCGTTCGTCTGCGCCACGCCACCCATGGCGCGTGGCGGCGTCGATCCCGGGACACACTCAGTCATTGGAGCCGCTCATGCGCCGACTCTTGCTTGCCCTCGGACTGGCACTGGCCGCTGCAAATGCCACGGCCCTCGTCATGCCTGCGAACCAGGCCGAGGCCGTCGTGCTGAAGGACTTTCAAGCCCTCAGCAGCGGCGATGCGGATGCACTGGCGTCGGTGTTTGCACCGACGATCGCGATGTATCGCCTGCCCATTCACGACTACAGCGTCGTCGGTCCGCGCAACGACGCGCTGGGTTCGCGCGAGCAGCTGCGCGCGTTCTTCAAGCACGCATTTGCGGAGCGTTCCGCATCGACGCATGAAGTGCTGGAGATGGTGTCGCTGGACGAATGGGTAATCGCGCGCGTGGCCATTCACCTGCCGGACGGCGCGCCGCCCGATCACGCCCTTACCGCGTTTCGCGTGCGCTCCGGATTCATCGACGCCATCTGGCATATCGCTCGCGAGAAGGGCGCCGCACTGAACTCGGGCGACGCCGCGAAGGCCGTCGTCGAACGGCGCGAGGCCGCAGCCAACCGCCGGGATGTCGATGCGTTCCTGGCCGTGTTTCACCCGGAGGCCAGGCACTTCCACCATCGCAGCGATCCCGGCCAGTTCGGCGGCGGACCCTCGACGCGCATCGTTGACCGGTCCAGCCGCGAGCGCTACACGCGTCAATGGATGGCAACCGAATCCGGGCATGTAACGCTGCTGGACAGCGTCGCGCTGGGCGAATGGGCCGCGTTTCGTACGCGTTACACCGCTGCCGACGGAGCGATTACCGAGGACATCACCCTGGATCGCGTGCGCGGTGACCAGGTCATCGGTCACTGGTACGTCGCCGAGACGAAGCGGTAGTTCGATCGTCGTCAATCGTTCATCGCCACACGCATCATTCCGGAGTATCCCGTGCGCGCAATGTTGCTGCTGTCTGTCTTGTCGCTGTGCGCGCCGGCGGCGTTCGCCGCGACGACGCCGACCGACCATTCCGAGACGGTCGTGCTGAAGCACGTCGAAGCGATCAGCCACGCCGATCTGAGCGCGGTGCTCGCTGGGTTGGCGAGCGACGTTCGCATCTACGGCGAGCCAACCGGTCCGCACAGTCTGGTAGGCCCGCTGTCCGAACAGGCGGGATCGTACGAGCAGATCCGTCGCTTCTTCGGCGAAGCGTTCAAGAAGCCGCGCGTTCCCCATCACGTGGTCGGCAGCATTTCGCTGGGCGAGCTGGTGCTGGCCCGCATAGCCATCGAGCCCGACGACGGTACGCCCGCCGATCACGTGCTGACGGTGTTTCGAGTGCGGGACGGTGCTATCGACCGCATCTGGCGCCTGGCGAAAGTGGACGATGCCGAACCCGGCTCCGGCGCCGAAGCGCAGGCGATAACGCAACAGCTGCAGGTCGCCGGCAATCGGGGCGATGCCGAGGCATTCGTCGCCCTGTTTCATGACGATGCCCGGCATTTTCATCCGCGGCGCGACCCGAGCGTTCTCGGCGGCGCCCCTTCGACGAAGGTCTTCGATCGCCCGAGCCGTCTGCAAGCCCATCGGGAAATGTTCGCCAACGGGCCGACCGCCCAGGTGCGGATCGCCGAGTCCCTGGCACTCGGCGAATGGGTCGTCGACATCGAGGCGTTCACGTTTGCGGACGGCCGCCGGGAAGATCACCTTTCGCTGCATCGCATCCGCAACGGCCTGATCCTTGACGCCTGGCATCTTGCGGACGAGAAGCGCTAGCTCCGAAACAGGCACCCGCCATCGGCCGGTTCGACCGCCGAAGCAGGAGCAGCCTTCAGCGGTCCGTCGAAATCACGAGGCCGCGATGTCGATGCGCTGAGGTGTCGGCGCAATGCGCTTGGCTATCGCGCCCTACGGAATTTCCGGTGCTTCTTGCGTCGGTGCGGGAACGTCGCGCTTCAGCGACACATAAGCCGCCGCTTTTCGGCTGAAGCCCAGCCAGACGAGCAGTGTCAGCAGCAACACATAGCGCAGCAGTTCGAAGGCGGCGGCGCCGGCAAGTTCTTCCGGCCTCAATCGCGGCGGTAGCGGAAAGTAGCCGAATGCGGCCAATACGTTGGTCAGCGGATAAAGAAGCAGAATACTCCAGAAGAACAGCAGCAACCGGCGACGCGTCGTCTGCTGATGCTGTGTTCCGAGCAACAGCGCGATACCGAGCCCTGCGACGATTCCGCCGATCAGCAGTGCTGGCAGCCAGCGCGCCAGCTCGGAGTCGGGACGTGCCAGCACGCCGATGCCGCCGGCGGCAAGAGATCCATAGCTGACAGCAGCCAGCACGAGCCCGATTTGAGCAACCCAGACGACGGCCGGCTTCTTCATTGCGTCCCTTCGATGCGATCGCGAGAAAGACGGCAGTATCGCAGGCGTGATGGACTTGCGCGCCGTCAACACCATCAACCGGAGTACGGATGTGACGGTTGCGATGCGATGGTGGCGGAGAAAGCGTGTACGGCAGTCGCGATGAGAGATCGAGGCCGCTGGCGGCACGATTCGAATCAACGAAGCCGTCGGAGTCATTGCCATGGGCATATTCGGACGCAGCCGCGCAGATGACGGCATGGCGCCGGTCAGCGCATTCACCGCGCGTTACCGCGAGGGACGCGACACGGACGAGCTGATAGGGCTATGCCGCGGCATTCTCGCCGACGGTGCGGTCACTTCGGCCGAGGCAGCATTCCTGTTGCGCTGGCTCGAAAGCAATCGGATCGTCAGAAACGAGTTCCCGTTCAATGTCCTGTACCCGCGCGTCGCGCGAGCCATGCGCGACGGCGTTCTCGACGCAGCGGAAGAACGCGAACTCCTCGAAGTGCTCATGCAGGCAACC
>CAMLLF010000451.1 GCA_946480705.1 uncultured Lysobacteraceae bacterium
GACGAGCCGACGATCTGGTAGCCGCCGAGATCGAGGAAGTACATGTACGGCGACGGGTTCAGCGAACGCAGCGCGCGGTAGACGTCGACCGGACGCGCGCGGAACGGCACGCTCATGCGCTGCGACAGCACGACCTGGAACACGTCGCCGGAACGAATGTATTCCTTGCTTTTCTCGACCGCGCCGATGAAGCCCTCGCGCGTGAAGCCGGAAACGAAGTCGCTTTCATCGAGCAGCTTCGGATCGAGCACGTCCGGGTAGCTCGACCCCGAACGGCGCAGGCGGAAGCTCAGTTCGTCCAGACGCCGCACCGCGCGCGCGTAGGCCCGCGGCTCGGACGGATCTGCATGCACGATCAGGTACAGGCGTCCCTTGAGGTTGTCGAACACGGCGACTTCCTCGGACAGCATCAGCAGCGCATCGGGCGTGCCGAGCTGGTCGGGCTTGTCCCAGCCGGCCAGCCGCGGCTCGATGTAGCCGATCGTCTCGAAGCCGAAGAAGCCGACGAGGCCGCCGCTGAACGCCGGCAGCTGCGGCAGGCGCGGCACGCGGAACTGCCGGCGCAGGGTTTCGATGTCGTGCAGCGGATCGGCGAGCTCGCGCGTTTCCACGACGTCACCGAGTTCCGACACGGTCAGCGTGTTGCCGCGCAGCGAGTACACGCGCCGGCACGGCAGGCCGATGATCGAGTGACGCCCCCAGGACTCGCCGCCCTCGACCGATTCGAGCAGATAGGTGTACGGGCCGTCGGCCAGCTTCAGATAGACCGACAGCGGCGTGTCGAGGTCGGACAGCACTTCGCGCACGAGCGGTATGCGGTTGTAGCCGTCCGCGGCCAACGCCTGGAATTCGTCCTGGGAAATCACGGCACATCTCTGCGGGCAGGGCCGTTCAAGATAACAAGAGACGGCGGGGGGCGAAATCGTGGGGTGGAATAAGGCCGGGAATCGGGAATCGTAAGCGCCAACGGCGCGCCTTCGGGGGCGGCCAGACCGCGGCCGGGTGCAGGCCAGTGAAGAAGTGATCAGTGTAGAGAAGTGAGAAACGAGTAAAAACGGAACGCACCGGCTGGGAACTCGTTTCACTTCTCTCCACGCTTCGCTATCGAAGACATCCGCATCGGCGGCGACGGGCCCCCTTGCGCCGGCCTGCGCAAACGCCGGGATGCCGCAACGCCTAGTGCCTCGTCCGACGGCGCGACGGCGGCAGTTCGCCCGCCATGCCGCGCAGACGCAGGCTGAACTCCACGCCTTCGCCGCTCGCGAGGTTGTGCGCGGCGGCGCTGCCGCCGTGACGTTCGGTGACGAGGCGCACGACGTACAGGCCGAACCCGAGGTGCGGCGCCTCGCCGCGCGAGGGGCCTTCGCGCAGGCTCACGAGCGAGTCGAACAGGCGGCCCTGCATCGCGAGCGGCAGTTCCGGGCCCTGGTTGGCGACGCGCAGCAGGACGCCGTCGGGCGTGACGTCGAGCGCGATGCGGATCCAGCCGGTTTCCGGCGTGAACGAGCGCGCGTTGTCGAACAGCTTGTCGAGCGCCTGCGCGATGAGTTCCGGCGCGCCGTGCATCGGTACCGGCTGCGCCGGCACGTCGCAGTCGACGCGGCGCGGTGCGGCGAGCGGGCGGTAGGCGTCGGCGCAGCCGCGCACGACCTCGGCGAGATCGAAGTCCTCGGCATCGGCCGAGGCGATCGCACGCTCCATGCGGCTCGATTCGCTCATCGCGCGGACGATGTGCGTGAGGCGGTCGACGCCGTCGCGCGCACGTACGACGTAGGCGCGCGCGTCGGAGGAGATCGGGTGGTGCTCGAGGTTGTCGAGCGAGGACTTCACGATCGCGAGCGGCGTGTGCAGTTCGTGCGACAGCTTGGACGCGAGCGTGCGCAGGTAGTCCGTATACGCGCCGACCGCGTCGAGCAGCTGCTGGAAGCTGCGCGCGAGATCGCCGAGTTCGTCGCGCGTGTCGGTCAGCGGCACGCGGCCCTGGATGCGGCCGTCGGCGGCGAGTGCGCGCTCGGCACCGTCGCGCAGGCGCCGGATGCGCACCGACAGCCAGGTCGCGAACACGAACAGCACGCCGCCGGCCAGCAGCAACGCGGCGACGCTGATCACGGCGAGGCGCTGCAGCGCGGCGTCGGTCAGCAGCGGCAGCGCGGTGTTGACCTGCTCCAGCACGATCGCGCCGCGCGTCTCGCCGCGCACCTGCAGCGGCAGCGCGGCAACCAGCACGACATCGCCCTGGCTTGCGCCGGCGCGCCAGCTCGTCGACGGCACGCCCGACAGCGCCTGCCAGAGTTCGGCCGCGTCGAGCCGCGGCCTGCGTTCGGCGAGTGCGCGCGTGCCCTGCAGCGCGGGTGCGATCAGCCAGCGGTACGACCAGCGCGCGAGTGCGGAGGGTTCCTGGGCCGGCGCGGCCGCGACGACGTCGAGTCCGCCGCTCTCGGCGAGCAGCCAGCCTTCGCCGCTGACGAGCCGCGCGCGCGTCGCCTCCGGCGCGAACTGCGCGAGTTCGTCCGCGAGCGCTTCGGAATAGGCCAGCAGCGGCAGGCGTTCGAGCGCGACGACGCTGTCGCTGCTGCCGCCGGCATCGACGAGACGCAGCGAGATCCGCTCGGGCCGCTGCGCACGCGGCAGGCGCAGCTCGACGCGATAGCCGGCCGCGTCTTCCTGCCACTCGCCATTGAGCGTCAGCGGCAGGCCGGCGCCGTCGGCGCCCTGCGCGACCGCGTCGAACGACCCCGGCGCGGCGCTCGCGATCAGATAGCTGCGTTCGGCTGTCGCACGCACGAGGCCGAGTTCGACGCGATCGGCCAGCCGCACCTGTACGTCACGCGCATCCGCGCGGCGCCGCGTCGTGTCGCGCACTTCGATCAGCAGATAGAGCCAGCCCGCATCTTCGGCCAGCGTGAGCTTGAGCTTCTGCGCATCCTGCGGCGGGCCGAGGTTCTGCGAATAGCCGCGCAGGTCGAGCCAATCGTCCGCATAGCCGTCGATCTGCAGCGGCGTCTCCAGCGCATGCACGTAGAGCGCACCGCCGGGCGGCGGCAGCTCGGCGTTGATCGCCGCGAGACTGCGCGCGAGCGCCTTGCCCGAGGCGATCAGCGTCTGTTCCTGCCCCTGCCGCAGCAGCACTTCCATCTGCCGCACGAACTGCCAGCCGGCCCAGGGCAGGGCCAGCATCGCGAGCGCGACGAGCAGGAGTTTGCGGCGCAGGGACATGGGAGGAAATAGAGGTCAGGAGTTGGTGGCTAGAGGGAAGGCGTGGCACCGCTTCTCCGCAGACGCCGGCGTTGCGAACAAAAAAGCTTTGTCCACGAGTACCGAAGTACCAAAGCGATCGGCACAGCACCTCTATTCACTGGCCGCTCACCTCGACTTTCTGCTTTCAAGGCTTCCAGCGATACCCCACCCCATGCACGGTATCGATTGCATCGAACTCTGCGTCGATCGCGAGAAACTTCTTGCGGATCCGCTTGATGTGCGACGTGATCGTCGCGTCGTCGACGACGACCTGCGCCTCGCGCATGAGCTGGTCGCGGTTCTTCACGTGGCCGGGGAAGCGCACCATCGTGTGGACCATCCAGAACTCGGTCACGGTCAGCGGCACTTCCTCGCCGTTCCAGGTCACGCGCATGCGTTCCTGTTCGAGCTTCAGCGGACCGTGCGCGATGACGCTTTCGGATTCGGCCGGCTTGCGCAGCGCGTCGATGCGCCGCAGCAGCGCGCTGATGCGCGCGGCGAGCTGGTGCAGCGACACATCCTTGGTCAGGTAGTCGTCGGCGCCCAGGCGCAGGCCCGAGATCACGTCGAGATCCGAATCGCGCGCGGTCAGGAACAGGATCGGCAGAGTCGCCGCCCGCGTGCGCAGCGCGCGGCAGAGGTCGAAGCCGCCTTCGGGTTCGTCGCCGAGGCCGACGTCGATGATCACGAGTTCCGGCAGCCGCAGCGCGAACGCCGCCTCGGCCTCGGTGCGCGAGGCGTAGCCGCGGACTTCATAGCCGAAGCGCGTCAGCGCCTCGACGTAGTTGGCGCGGATCAGCGGTTCGTCTTCGACGATGGCGATGCTGCGGGGCATGAGGCGGACTCGTATTGGCTGGGCCGACTGTATCGGCCCGGCGCGACCGGCCGCAACGCCGCCGCGACGATTGCCCGCGAATTGCCAGAAATCGCTGCTGGAATGTCCGTCACGCTCAGCAGACCGGCCGCAGCCGGCGCTTCAATGGCCACACCGACCCGGGACACCGTCATGCAGAACCGCAACGCCGAACCG
>CAMLLF010000452.1 GCA_946480705.1 uncultured Lysobacteraceae bacterium
ATCATTTGCGCGCTTCGAGATAAAGCAACAACTGCGCAGCGACGCGCCGGCGCTCGCCGACGCGCTGCGCCGTCTCGGCGTCGCGCTCGAAATCGCGAGCGGCGACGGTGCGGCGGCAACCGCCGAAGTCGCGCAGACGCTCGGCATCGCCGACTGGCGCGCGCGCCAGTCGCCCGAGGACAAGCTCGCGCGCGCGCAGGCACTGCAGCGCGCGGGCCGCGTCGTCGCGATGCTCGGCGACGGCATCAACGACACGCCCGTGCTCGCGGGCGCGAGCGTGTCGTTCGCATTCGCCGACGGCGCCGCGCTCACGCATCGCGCCGCCGATTTCGTGCTGACCGGCAGTCCGCTCGCACGCCTTCCGCAGAGCATCGCGCTCGCGCGGCGCGCGCGCGCCGTCGTGCGGCAGAACCTCGCCTGGGCCGTCGGCTACAACGCGCTCGCGCTGCCGTTCGCCGCGCTGGGCCTGATCGCGCCGTGGCTCGCCGCGCTCGGCATGGCCGCGTCGTCGCTGCTCGTCGTGCTCAACGCGCTGCGCCTCGTCCGGAGCGACGCATGACCATTCTTCTGCTGCTCGTGCCGCTGAGCGTGCTGCTGCTGGGCGCGGCCGTCGCGGCATTCGTCGGCGCGGTGCGCGGCGGACAGTTCGACGATCTCGACACGCCGGCGCTGGCGCCGCTCGAGGAGAACGACCGCCGTGCCGATTGACCTCGTCGTGATCGGTGCCGCGTTCCTGAGCGGCCTGCTCGGCGGCCTGCACTGCGTCGCCATGTGCGGCGGCATCGCGACCGGACTCGGATCGGCCGTCGGCAAGGGCAGGCCGAGCCTGAGCGCCGCCGTGTTCATCAATGCCGGCCGCGTCGCCGGCTATGCGCTCGCCGGTGCGGCTGTCGGCCTCGCCGGTGCGGGGCTCGTGCAGATCGCGCGCACCGCACTGCTGCAAGGCGTGCTGCGCGCGCTGCTCGGCGTCGTGATCGTGCTGCTCGCGCTGCGGCTGCTCGACGTCGGCCGCCGCTTCGCCGTGCTGCATCGCGTCGGCGGCGGCATCTGGCGCCGCCTCGCACCGTTGCAGCGGCGCCTGCTGCCCGCTGCGACGCCGCCGAGACAGTTCGCGCTCGGCATGCTCTGGGGCTGGATGCCCTGCGGGCTCAGCTCGACGGTGCTGCTCGCCGCGTGGCTGCAGGCCGATGCGCTCGGCGCAGTGCTGGTCATGACGAGCTTCGGCCTCGGCACGCTGCTCTTGATGCTGCCGCTGACCTGGAACGGCGTGCACATCGGCCGGCGTCTCGCACAGCCGGCATTCCGCCGCGCGGCCGCGGGCGTCGTGCTGCTGTCGGGACTCGTCACGCTGTTTTCGCCGTGGCTCATGCGCTTGCCCGGCGTGCACGGCGTGCTTGCGGGACTCGGCTGCGTCGGTTGATCTGGCGGCGTGCCCGTGGTGCGACGCAACCGGAAACACGGCGCAAATGCCCTTCGGTCATTGCGCCCTGCGACGGCTCCGATCGTAGGACGCAACAGACGCGGCGCATTCCGCCATCGTCTCGTCGCGCTCGCGCGCGAACAGCCGCACGCGACGTCCGCGCACGGCAATCAGGCCGTCGTCCTGCAGCCGCGTGAAGCTGCGGCTCACGGTCTCGATGACGAGGCCCGCGTAGCTCGCGATGTCCTCGCGCGTCATCGGCAGCACGAATTCGTCGCCGTCGCGGCCGAGCGCGCTGAAGCGCTGCGACAGTCCCTGCAGGAACAGCAGGATGCGGTCGTCGGCCTGGCGGCGGCCCATGAGTTCGACGTGATCGTGGTCGCGGCCGACGCTGGAACCGATCACGCGCAGGATCTGGCGCTGCAGCCCCGGTACTTCCGCGGCGACCGCGTGCAGATCGTCGAGCGGAATCTCGCAGACGTGCGCGGTTTCCAGCGCGATCGCATCGCAGCGGTGATGGCCGCTCGCGAGCGCGTCGAGACCGACGAGTTCGCCTGCGAGATGGAAACCGATGACCTGCTGCTCGCCGGCCTCGCTGCTGGCGACCGTTTTGAACGCACCGTCGCGCGCGACGTAGAGACGCGCCGTGCGCGTCGCGGCACGGAACAGGTATTCGCCGCGCGCGACCGTGCGGCGCTTCTTCACGAGCCGATCGACGCGCTCGACGTCGGCGCCGGCGATGCCTGCCGGAATGCACAGTTCGCGCAGCGAGCATTGCAGGCAGTTGCGGCGGACGGATTCGAAGTCGACGATCGCGGTCATGTTCATGCGGCGAGCTTAGACGGACGCCGCGAAAGCCGCGGGACGGCTGCGACGTTGTGTCACGACGACTTTGGTCGGGGGCGGATGCGCTGTGGAAAGGCGCGTGGGGACGAGCGAGAAACGAGTGGAGAGGAGCGCCGAGCACGCACGCGTACAACACGCTGTCGATGACTACGCGATCTTCTACGACACCGAGCGGCTTCATTCCTCGCTCGGCTACCCACCCCGGTCAAGGCCGCCGCGGCTGACGCAAACCACCTTTTCGAGTGTCCTGGGAAACTTGACCACTTCACCGGCGCGTCGTCGCGTGCGGCGAGATCGGCGTCGAATACGCCCTGCAGTGCGAGAATCGCGTTCGTGGTCCGACGGCAAGCCGGCGGCTGCCGCCCGGCCCTGGTTCCGATCAACGCGGCAAGGCGATGCACGGAACGGGTCGCGCGACATGCAGGCCGGCGAAAGACGGACTGGCGGAAGAGGTGGGATTCGAACCCACGGATGGTCGCCCATCGCCGGTTTTCAAGACCGGTGCATTCAACCGCTCTGCCACTCTTCCGGTGGCGACGGCAGGGGCCGTCGCGGGCCGGCATGGGCCGGCTGCGGTCGGAAAGGATAGCGAATCCGCTGCGCCAGCTCCACGTTGCGTCCGGACGTGCGCTGATGTACGCGAAAATCGTGTACATGCGCATTGTCACTGTTGTGTGCGTGACGTACGTTTCAGTCGCTGCAAGCGACGGAGGACGGGATGATTAGCGTTGTTCTGATCGATGACCATGCGCTCGTCCGCAACGGCTATCGCGCGATGCTCGAACGGCAGCCGGGATTCACCGTCGTCGGCGAAGCCGGCGACGGCGAGGCCGGTCTCGCGCTGATCCGGCGCACCGAACCCGATATCGCCGTGCTCGACCTGCACATGCCCCGCCTGACCGGCGTGGAGGTGACCGAGCGCGTGCGCCGCAGCGAACTGCGTACGCGCGTCGTCATCGTCACGGTTGCGGGCGACGCGCCGTTTCCGCGGCGGCTGCTCGAAGCGGGAGCGTCGGGTTATCTGACGAAGGCCTGTCCGGCCGAGGATTTCCTGCAGGCGCTGCAGCAGGTCGCCGACGGGCGCCGCTACCTCGCGCCGCTGATCGCGCAGCAACTCGCAATGGAAGCCGTCGAGGGCGGCGGCGGATCGCCGTTCGATCGACTGACCGCGCGCGAACTCGAGATCGCGATACGTCTGGCGCAGGGCGACGACGCCCAGACGCTGTCGCGCTTCCTCAACATCAGCGACAAGACGATCTCGACCCACAAATCGAACATTTTTGGAAAACTGGATATTGATAATGTTGTCGCATTGGCGCATCTGGCCAATGTGCACGGCGTGCTGCATCTCGGCGGCGCGCTCGAGACCGCGAACGGCACGCGGCGGCGGCGGCGGAGATAGCGCGGTCGCGGGTGAAGGCGCCGCGGCTGCGCGGAACGCTGGAACGGAAGGGTTGAAGCGACGGCGCCGATTCCGCTCGGGATCGGCGCCGTTTTTTCCTGCTTACTCGCTCTTGTCGGCGTCGGCCGGCTTTTCGTCGGCCGCAGCCGGCGTGCGCAGCGCCGAGGACACCGCCTGACGCACGCTCGTCGCGGCGGGTTCGCTTGCCGGTTCAGGCATGCCGAGCGGCAGCTGGCCGGTGACCGGCGCGGGCTTCGGTGCGTCCGCCGCCGGGCGGCTCGCGCCCGGAATCGGCGCGGAAGCGACCGCGTTCGGTACGGCCAGCTTGACCGGCGCCGGGGCGGGGGGCGCGGCGGCCGGCGGCGGCGTCACCGGCGTCGGTGCAGCGGCTTTCGATGCCGGTGCCGACGCGGGGATCGGCGCCGTGCGCACCGGTGCCGGTACCGACGGATCGAGCACGGGCTTGACCGGTGCGGCCGGCGGCGGAACGACCGGCGGCGCCACGGCAGCGGGCGGCGCGGTCGGGCGCGGCGACGCCGGAATCGGCGCCGTGCGGATGGGAGCCGAAGCCGTCGGAGCCGAAGCCGTCGGAGTCGAA
>CAMLLF010000453.1 GCA_946480705.1 uncultured Lysobacteraceae bacterium
GAGCTACGAGGACTGGGTCAAGTCCGATGAATTCTTCGACGCCGAACAGCATCCGTTCGTGGAGTTCGTCTCCGAGCCGTTTCCGCTCGCGACGCTCGACATCGGTGGCGACATCATCGGCCACCTGACGCTGCGCGGCCTGACGAAGCCCATGAATCTGCGGCTGCGCCCGTCGCAATGCCCCGGCGAAGCGGCGCTGCGCTGCGCCGTCGTCGCCGACGGCACGCTGCAGCGCAGCGACTTCGGCATGCGCTCGCGGCGCGCGACGCTCGCCGACCGCGTGCGCCTGCATTTCAGCGTGCGCGCCGCATCGACCACGCAATGAGGGAACGAGGTTTCATGCCCAGGGAATGGCGGATCGTCGCAATCGTCGCGCTCGCACTGATCGCCGGCGGCTGCTCGCTGTCGCGCGAGCGCGTGCGCCGCGCCGACGCGGTCATCGAACAACTGCGCGATCACGAACTCAGCTGCACGCAGGCCGATCACTGCGCGGCGCGGTCGCCGTACCACGAACTCTACGAGGAAAGCCTCCGGGCCGCCGGTCCGCAGCATTTCGTGACGCTGCTCGACCACGGCGCCGACTCGCTCGCGCTGCGCCTGCACCTCGTGCGCAGCGCGCGCAAGAGTATCGAAGTGCAGACCTTTATTTTTTCCGCCGACGATTCGGGCTATCTTTTCCTCGACGAGCTGATCAAGGCGGCGCGCCGCGGCGTGCGCGTGCGCGTGATCGCCGACCAGCTGTTCTCGCTCGGCGACTACACCCTGCTCGCGCGGCTTGCGCGCGCGCATTCCAATTTCGAGCTGCGCCTGTACAACCCGGCGTTCGACGACGCGGCGACCCAGCCGCTCGAATTCGCCGCGAACATTCTCTGCTGCTTCTTCCAGTTCAATCAGCGCATGCACAACAAGCTGCTGCTGATCGACGGCGAGACCGGACTGGCGGGCGGACGCAACTACGAGGACCGCTATTTCGACTGGGATCCGGAATTCGACTACCGCGACCGCGACGTCGCCGTGACCGGCGTCGTCGCCGGCCGGCAGATGCAGGCCTCGTTCGAGCAGTTCTGGACCCACAAGCGCACGCGCACGATGGCGCAGCTCAAGGACGTGAACCGCCGTCTGCTGCAGATATCGCGCGACCCGGCGCCACCCTGGGACACGCCGCCGTGGCAGCGGCCCGACCGCGTCGCCGCGATCTCGCGCCAGGCCGACGACTGGAACTGGATCGTCGGCCGCTTCGTCGTGCATGGCTTTCGCGTCGCCAAGGTCGACTATTTTTCCGATTCGCCGAACAAGCCGCTGGAGCCGGAGAATCCTGCCGACAAGGCCCTGACCCGGCTCATCGTCGACCTGCTCGGCGGCGCGCGCCGCGAAATCGTGCTGCAGACGCCCTACCTCGTCATCAGCCGCCCGGCGCGGCGCGTGTTCCGCGACCTGCGCGAACGCGTGCCGGACCTGCGCGTCATCGTGTCGACGAACTCGCTGGCCGCGACCGACGCGTTCTACGTCTACGCGCTTTCGCACAAGTATAAAAAAAGATACATCAAGCATCTCGGCTTCGAGATCCACGAATTCAAGCCGTTTCCCGGCGACGCGCCGCAGATGATCCAGGACTACGTCGCGCTCGGCGGCGCGCGCGCGGACCCGCCGCAGGGCGACTTCACACCGGCCCCGGTCGGCGAGAACCACGGGCCGCGCATCGGCCTGCACGCCAAGTCCATCGTCATCGACGGCCGGATCAGCCTGATCGGCTCGCACAATTTCGATCCGCGCTCGGACAACTACAACACCGAGTCGGGCTTCATCATTCACGACGAGCCGTTTGCACAGGCGCTGCGCGCGTCGGTGCTGCGCGATACCGAACCGCAGAACGCCTGGGTCATCGCGCGGCGGCCGCGGCCGCTGCTGGTCGAGCGCGTCAACAATGCGATAAACGACTTCTCCACCGCGCTGCCGCTGTTCGATTTCTGGCCGTTCCGCTATGCGACGAGCTTCGAACTCAAGCCCGGCTGCGAGCCGCTGCGCACGAACGACCCGCGCTTCTATGAGTGCTACGAGGCCGTCGGCGACTTTCCCGGCGTGAACCTGCCGCTGAAAAGCATCTACACGCGGATCGTGACGGCGTTCGGCGCGGGGCTCGTCGGCATTCTCTGAGCGGCCGTATGCCGGGTCATTTCCGTCCGTTCCGGCGTGCGGGTCTGCTACTGCGGCAGGACACCGGCGCGCGCGCGTGACGCCGCTGCGCAGCGCGCCAACGTTGAATTGACGCCGCGACCCCGCACTGGCTAGTCTGCGAAATCTCCGCCTACCCGAAGACCAGCCATGTCTCTGACCATCACGATCGAACTCGGCGATGCCGATCTGCAGCACTTCATCGACGGCATGAAGAAGGCGCAGGAGGAAACCAAGCACCTCAGCGCGCAGCAGATCACCGATGCGGCGCGCAAGCTCCTCGCCGACTCCCACAGCGTCGCGGTTCCGCACTTCATCGCCGAGCGTCTCGCCAAGCTCGACGCGATGATCGCGATGGTCCACGACGCCGGCTGGGCGCTGCCCGACGAGGACAAGACCCGCGTGCTGTCGGCGCTGACCTATTTCGCCGATCCGAAGGATGTGATCCCCGACACCGTGCCGGTGCTCGGCTTCCTCGACGACGCGATCATGATCGAGCTCTGCGTGCGCGAGCTGAAGCACGAACTCGACGCGTACGACGATTTCTGCGATTTCCGCAACGCCGAAGCCGCCCGCCTCGGCATCGATCCGGCCAGCCACGAAGTGGAACGCGCGCGCTGGCTCGAAGGCCGCCGCGAGGAACTGCAGGACCGCATGCGTCGTCGCCGCCGCGATTCCTACAGCGGCAGCGGCGGTTCGTGGAAGCCGGCGCTGTTCAAGTTCGGCTGATCGCCTCGCCTGGCGAGCAACGAAAAACCCCCGGCAAGCCGGGGGTTTTTCGTTGGGGCCGACGCGTGCCGATCAGCGGCCGTAGCTGTTCATCAGCGAGGCCATGACCACGAACCACGCGATGATCATGATGCCGCTGAGTACGAACACGCCGATGTTCAGCGCCCAGCCGTACCACGGCATCGGTGGACGCTCGAGCTCGTGCTCCTGGCCCGGCTCGACCGTGTTGAACACGACGCAGGTGTTGGCCATGAGGTCGTGCAGCGCCTGTTTGCGCTCGGTGAAGCCGGCCATCATGTAGCCGATGTACAGGATGATGTTCGACACCGCGCCGCCGAAGAAGCGGCCGGTCGCGCGCGCGAACGAGATCGGCTGGCCGTAGTCGTCGGTGACCTTGAGGCCGAACGCCTGCTTGCCGAGCGTGGCCTGGTTCGGGCCGCTTTCCATCAGCGCGAAATACAGCCAGCGGCCGACATAGAACAGCAGGATGCCGAGCAGCGGAATCAGGTTCAGCAGGATCGCCGGAATGATCAGGATGAAATTGTCGAGCGTGTAGGCGGCGAAGCGGCGCCAGAAACCGGCATGGATCGCGTCGCCGGCCGGCAGCGGCATGCCGGCTTCGATCATGTCGCCGCCGCGGACCAGCGGCGCGTCGGGCGCGGCATAGGGCGAGGCATACGGATCGGCGGCGGGCATGGCCGGCGGCATCACCGCGGTTTCCGCGGGCGAGGACGGCATCGAGAAACTCGGCGGCGGCACGCTCGGACGCGGCGCCGGCGGCGGTGCGGCTGCCATCGGCGGCGGGGGCGGGGGCGGCGCGGCTGCGGCGGGTGCGCCCAGGCGGCTGAACGCGCCCCAGCTGCTCTCGCCGACCTTGGTCACTTCGACATTTCCCGACCAGTCGCCGGTCGCGACCTTGCTTTCGACGAAGGTGTGCGGCATCGGCCCGCGCGGCTTGCCGCCGATCACGGCGAACAGGCTGCCGCGGTCGTCGAGCACGTGGATCTCGCTGTCGGCGCCGATGCTGCGCAGTCCGTCCTGCAGGCCCTGCAGCTTGCCGAGGTCGTCGCTTTCCTTCAGCGTGACCGGTGCCCGCGGCACGAGCTTGGTGCTGACGTTGTCCGGCTCCATGCGGAAATAACTGGCCAAAGCCGGCCAGACCGTTTCCGCGGCGTGACCCGGCAGCACAATGCCGGTCAGCACCAAGGCGTGTTTGGTGTTCTGCATGAAATTCCCCGTGGATGCCGGCACGCCGGGCCGGCGCGCTGGCCCGACTTTACCGTTTCAGAACGCTCGCGCAACCCGAACCGAACGCGCGCGGCGCGCGTTCAGCGCTCGACGATGGCGGTGACACC
>CAMLLF010000454.1 GCA_946480705.1 uncultured Lysobacteraceae bacterium
GATCACCGTGCTCGGCGAAGGTGCGCGCGGCCACCTCAGCAAGCAGCTCATCGCGAAATACGCGCTCGACAAAGACTGCGATCCGCAGACCTGGTCGATCGGCATCAAGGAACTCTGGCAGCTCCCGCCGGGCCGGGTCGAACCCGGCAAGGTCGTGCACACGCTGGGCTGGCCCGCCGACAACGCGACCTACGGCGGCAGCTTCCTGTATCACCTCGATAAGGACCGCGTCGCGATCGGCTACGTCACGGGTCTGGACTATTCCGATCCGCTGCTGTCGCCGTTCGAGCTGTTCCAGCAGGTCAAGAACCATCCGGCGATCAAGCCGCTGCTCGAAGGCGGCAGCATCCTCTCCTACGGCGCGCGCGCGATCACGGCCGGCGGCTTCCAGTCGCTGCCGAAATGCGAAATGCCGGGCGCGCTGCTGATCGGTGACGGCGCGGGCCTGCTCAACGTGCCGAAGATCAAGGGCACGCACCAGGCGCTGCGCTCGGGCATGCTCGCGGCCGAACACATCGCCGCGACCGGTGCACCGGAAGGCTGGGACGCGAAGCTGCGCAGCTCGGTCGTCGTCAAGGAACTGCACAAGGTCCGCAACATCAAGCCCGGCTTCCACAAGGGCCTCTGGCTCGGTCTCGCGAACGCCGGCTGGGAGACGCTGACCGCCGGCCTGTCGCCGTGGACGCTGAAGAATCACGCCGACTGGAAGCAGTTCCACAAGATCGGCCAGTACGAAGTGCCCCGGCGCGACTTCGTCGAACGCACGCTGCCGCCGCGCGACCGACTCGCCTCGGTCTATTTCGCCGCGACCGAGCACGACGAAGACCAGCCCGTGCATCTGCAGGTGCTCGACACCAACATCTGCGTGACGCGCTGCGCCGAGGAATACCAGAACCCGTGCCAGCGCTTCTGCCCGGCCGGCGTCTACGAAATCGTCAGTGACGAAGCCGGCAAGCGCCTGCAGATCAACGCGGCGAACTGCGTGCACTGCAAGACCTGCGACATCAAGGACCCGTACCAGATCATCAACTGGGTCACGCCGGAGGGCGGCGCGGGGCCGAATTATCAGAACCTCTGATCCGCACGGGCGTCATCACGCTGTGCGTCGGGGCCGGTGCTCACGATGGCAGCGGCCTTGCTGGCCGACACGATCGATCGCTCAGACCTCATACAACTCCAGCGGCAGCCCATCCGGATCGCTGAAGAACACGAAGCGTTTTCCGGTGTATTCGTCGATGCGCACCGGCTCGACGGCGACGCCATGCGCTTCAAGGCGACGCTTGCAGGCATCGACATCGTCGACGGCGAATGCGAGGTGCCGCAGTCCGCGCGCCTCCGGACAGGAAGGCCGCGGCGGCGGGTCGGGAAAAGAGAACAATTCCACCTGTCCACCATCCGGCAAGGCGAGGTCGAGCTTCCAGGAATCGCGCGCGGCGCGGTAGTTCTCGGCAATCACGCGAAGGCCGAGCACTTCGGAGTAGAAGCGCTTCGACACGATGTAGTCGGAGCAGATGACCGCGGCGTGGTGCAGGCGTTTGAGCATGCCGCATGGTGCGGGTGTTCGACGATTCCGGGCAAGGCGGGCGTGAACCCATCCCCACCCATCCCCTCCCCTTCAAGGCGGGAGCATGGGTGGGGGATGGGTTCCGCCTCAGCCCGTCAACATCCCGCTTACGGCTCGAACCCGTTGCGGAAGATCAGATCGGCCATCGAATAGCTGCCCGTGATCGACTGATTGCTCAGCGCCGAATAGGCCAGCACGATCACCAGATAATTGCCGGCCGGCGGCGGATTCGGAATGTTGCAGGTCTCGTCCGCCGTGGCGCCGGCGGATTCGCAGAGCGTTTCGCCGTTGAGAATCACGCTGAGATCGGCGTCTTCGCCGGCCGCGCCGGTCGTCACGAAACTCAGATTCGTCGCACCGACCGGCACCTGCAGCGAATAGCGCAACTCGTCGTTCTGCGGCGCGCTCTGGCCCGACACGGTCACGCCGTTGCTCAGCGGAACCGGCGGCGCGAACAGGCGCACGACGCGCGAGAAGCTCGCGCTCGCGCCGTCGTCGTCGGTCACGGTCAGGACGACCGTCTTCGCGCCGTAGGTCGCGTAGGTGTGCGTCGGATTCGGCTGCGTCGACGCCGGGCTGCCGTCGCCGAAGTTCCAGCTCGTCGTTGCGATCGTGCCGTCGAAGTCGATCGCGCTGCTCGTGAACGCAGCCGTCAGATCGTTGACCGTCGCCGAGAAGTCCGGCGTCGGCGGCGCGTTCGTCGCACTCGTGCTCAGTACGACGCGCCAGGCGCCGCGGCTGTAGCTGCCGGCCGTCAGCACGTGCGGCGTGTCGTCGATTTCCAGATCCTGCACGACGAGGCCCAGCGGCAGGCCGGCCGAGAACGCCGTGAAGTTGTCGCCGCCGTCGGTACTTTCATACACGCCGATGTCGGTGCCGACGAAGATCCGGTTCGTGTTCAGCGGATCGACCGCGACGCTGTTCGCCGGCACGTTCGGCAGGCCGGTGCCGACCGCGGTCCACGCCGTGCCCCCGGTGGTCGAGCGATAGAGGCGCGAATTGCCGAAGCCCGCGCGCGTGATGAAGACGCGCTGTGCGTTGGTCGGGTCCATCGCGACGTCAGAGACGATGCCGCCCGGATAGTCGCCGGTCACGTTCGCGAACGTCGGCGAGGGCACCGATGCGTCGGCGCTGAAGTAGATGCGGCCGCCCGAGGTGCCGACGTAGGTCGGCATCAGCACGCCGATCATCTGCGGCGTGATCACCGACGACGCGCTGCCCATGTTCGGCGACACCGCGGTCCACGAATTGCCGTCGGTCGTCGTGCGGTACAGCGTGTTCGACGCGACGAACAGCTGATTGCCGGCGGCCGCGAGCGGCGTGACCCACGGGAACTGCGACGACGCGACGAGGCCCGTGCGCGGCACGAGCTCGAAGCTGCCGAGGCTGCCGCTCGCATTCGAGCGCACGATCGTCGGCATGTTGCTCTGCGGATAGCTGGTCTGGAACACGCGCGACGGCGTGGTCGGATCGACCACGTTCATGAAGCCGTCGCCGCTCGCGAAGGTCAGGCCCCACTGCAGGCTCGTGCGGCGTCCCGACGACCCGTTGTCCTGCGCGCCGCCGAACACGATGTTGACGTCGTTCGGGTGCACGGCGATGTCGTAGAACTGCATGATGTTCAGATTCGAATTCATGTTGACGTACGACAGACCGCCGTCGTCGGTGCGCCAGAGGCCGCCGTCCGTGCCGACCCAGAAGCGGTTCGGATTCGTCGTCGAATAGCGCACGACGTGCGTGTCCTGATGCACTTTCTGCGACGTGCCCCAGGTGCTCGTCATCGCGGTCAGCGTCGCGCCGCCGTTGGTGGAACGCGCGTGGCGGATCGTGCCGACGAGTACCGTCGAGGCGTCGGTCGGATGCACGGCGACCGTCAGGTTGTAGCCGCACTGCCCTTCGCAGGCGTCGGCGTTGGTCTGCGACCAGTTCAGGCCGCCGTCGATCGTGCGGTAGAGACGATCGCCGACCAGCGCGTACAGCGTATTGCTGTCGCTCGGCGACATCGTCAGGCGCATGCGCGAGCCGGCCGGGTTGAGGCCGGTGTTCATCGGCGTCCAGGTCGCGCCGCCGTCGACCGACTTCGACACGCCGGTGTTGATGAGGCCCGTATAGGCGATGTTCGTGCCCGGCACGAACACGATGTCCTCGACGTTCGTGCTGAGCACGCGCGTCCAGGTCAGACCGCGGTCGGCCGAGCGGAACACGCCGGCGCCCGACAGCGAACCGCCCGCGCAGGTGCCCGCGCCGCCGGCGAGGATCACGTTGCTGTCGGTCGGCTGCACGGCGACCGCGTTGACGATGGACAGCGGCATGGAGGTCGGGCCGCTGCCGTTGCGCGCATTCCAGGTCGCGCCGGCATCGTCGCTGAGGAATACGCCCTGGCCGAAATAGCCGGCGCAGCCGCCGCCGTTCTTGTCGCCGGTGCCGACCCAGACCGCGTTCGTGTTGTTCGGATCGAGCGTCACCGCGCCGATCGGCAGCGTGCCGACCTGATCGAAGATCGGTGTCCAGCTCGCGCCCGCGTTCGTGGTCTTCCAGACGCCGCCGGCGGCGCTGCCGATATAGACGGTGTCCTCATTGCCGGGCACCGGCGTCACGGCATCGGCGGTGCGGAAGATCCCATAGACGATCCACGGCTGCCGCCCCACTTCGGTGACGACCCATCCGGCCTCGATCGCCACGAA